>DNMA01000061.1 GCA_003489505.1 Legionellales bacterium
GTTAACCATTCATATGCCTTTTATAATGCTCATGAAAAGTATTAGGCATGGACAAATTGGATAATCCATCACTTACTGATTATAATATAATCATAAATTTATGCATTTGAGAAATTAACTATGCCTTTCGCTTTTGACCTTCGAGCCTATATTTCACAATTAAAGGTTTCAAAAAAAACAACCGAAAGTGCTTATACCTCATCGCCAACAGGTGAAATCTCCATCGCACGTCTCATTGAAAACAAAGCGGATTACTTTAAAAAGACTGCCCCCAATACCCGAGAGGTTAAAAAAAACATTATTCTTTCAGACTGGACATCCCGGGGATATGACGAAAACCAAAACAAAATTGAAGAAGAACTTGTCACTCAACTGCTTCAACAAGGATTTAATGTCTACATTTGGCAAATCGATCATTTAGAACGTTTAGGAGATGCCAAGCAATTGATGCTCCTTCGACGCAATATCACCCCCATTATCAAGGACGAACTCCTTAAGAAAAGTGTCCAAGAACTCAAAAAACCCATTGATGAACTACATGTGCTCGATGGCCAAGAAATGCGACACATTTTCTTCCCTGGCAATCCAATGAAGCAAAAGATGATTTCTGGGGACTGCTTAAAAAGCATTATAGATGACTCTCCATCGTGGATACCACTGATTAAACAATATCTAAATCATTATCCTCCCCAAGGATTTTATTCGAACATTTGTATCATTAGTGATCAAAAACCCTACGCCCCTTCCATCACTCCTCTCATTTTTGAACATTTTGAAGAGCTCAAATCGCTTCCTATTGATGAGTCTCCATACCTGTTAGAAATAACTGCAAACAATATTTTAACGAAAAATTTATGTACTCATCAAAAAGATTACAATGCCTTTGATAAACTATGTGCAGACTTTGGACCCACAAATATTTCTGAACAATTAATCAGTTATAAGCAATTTCACCTAGAATTTGATGAATTTAATTTTTCTGATTTCGATAGTTCGACGAGTCCAGAGGAGCTCAAAAAAGTGCTCTATCTACAATTTTTACAATTTATTCAACAACTACCCAACCTCAAAGAGGTTCTCTTCGATGCAGCACCATTACCAGAACTTATGGAACTTAACTTTCCACATCATATTAAGAATTTATTATTGTATGCAAACAGGGGATCGCTTCGAATAGGTGATAGTCAACTACAATCCATTGAAATCTATCGTCGAACACGTTCTTCTCACAATATTGAATTCACCGCAGATAATCCTCATTTAAACCATCTATTCTTGAAAAACTGTCAGTTCGACATCCAGAACCTGCAAAAAACACTAAATTTACAAGAATTAGAGCTTTGGGACGTGAACATATTGGGCTCCATCTCACCCTCTA
Source organism: Legionellales bacterium (assembly GCA_003489505.1). GTDB lineage: Bacteria > Pseudomonadota > Gammaproteobacteria > Legionellales > Legionellaceae > UBA2653. The sequence continues at coordinate 1,379 of DNMA01000061.1, forward strand.
CTCGTCTTGACCATCTTCAATCGTTAAAATTAAGTTGTGAATACAACGAATCTGCTTTTCAATTACTCAAAAGTGCACATCATCTGAAAGAATTGGAACTATGCATTAAAATCAATCCATCATTCATTATTCGCCAGACGCCACAATTTCCTGAGCTTGAAAAGTGCTCCTTGGACAACATGAAAGATGAACAATCCGTCTTGCTTTTACAGCATTCTCCCAATCTTCAAAGTCTAAAGATAGGAATATCCTCCGACTATTACATAGATAAGATCGATATTTCAAACCTAAAGGAATTCACCTTAAACGAAAAAAAAAGTATGAGCATAAATTGCAATCTGAGCCCTTTTCTTAGCAAAGGCCAAAAATTAGAAAAACTCAGCTTAGATCTTAACCAAATTAGAATTAGCGAGCCTGTTTCACTTGCAACTTTAAAAACATTAAGCATTGGCAAATATTATGCCCCCGGTCAGTCGGTTTTTAATTCGTTTGAAAACCTCATCAACCAAGCCCCCCTTTTGGAAGAGCTTACGATTAACCATTACGATGTCTGTGTAAACGGCACACTGACCAATTCATTTGCTCATTTGAAAAAGCTTCATCTAAAATCAACAAATATTGATACCAATATTCTTCAACAAATTATTGAACCGTCTGAAAAAATTGAAAAACTCTCCATTGAACATCGCTCTTATCAATGCGGGAATTATCTTTTTCAACAATCGTTTCCAAATCTTAAAACACTTCAATTTGATACAGATCAATTAGTCCCAGACTTTTTAGAGGTTGAGCTCTTCAAAAACTTTTTAAAACAACATCCCCATATCCAATCAATTACAATATCTGCTCAAAGTCAACGCATTGATGAATCATTATTATCACTTCTGCGCCACTATAACAAAGTGTTGATCAACTACTTCTCCATTGATCGTTATATTGAAAAACAACAAATTAAATCGAAAGAAAATATAGCCTATTCAACAGCTAACATTGCATCCCCATCTGAAAATTTATCCCGTGCAAAATTGTATACACCCGACGTCAAAAGAACATTGTCGATAGATGCCGACACCAAGCTCGACCCCAACACCAAATTCGATGCTATAGATGCCGACACCAAGCTCGACCCCAACACCAAATTCGATGCT
>DNMA01000040.1:0-222 GCA_003489505.1 Legionellales bacterium
TACCTTCGTGGTGGCAGCCTCGATTAATACAATCGAGCATCACCTGTGCAATATTTAAAACACCTTGTTCTATCTCTTCTTTGCTTGCCCAAGTCAGTTCATTTTGCATGATTAATTCAGCAATACTGATGTGATTACATTTACAAAGCTCTAAAAGCTCTTGAGCATTTTTAAATAAGTAGGGGGGAATTGTTTTATCCACCTTGGGGTCTGAAAATTCAT
>DNMA01000040.1:547-1236 GCA_003489505.1 Legionellales bacterium
ATCAGCGACAATAAAACCGCCACCAATCGAATAAATGATTTCAGAAAATACTTCCTCGCCAAGCGCATTAAAGGCATGAAAGCTCATTCCATTACTGTGTTTAGGTAAAACCTCTTTTTGTAAAAACAATAAATCATTTTTGATATCAAAAGGGAGCCATTTTTGTTGATTGATATGAATTTTTTGTTTTTGTTCGATTTTTTGAGCCAGCGGCTTCATCTCTTCAGGCACAACCGTATCCGGTAAATATCCAGAAAGGCCATTTAAAATAGCTAAATCGGTTGCGTGACCTTTACCTGTTAGAGCCAGTGAGCCATAGAGCTTGACTTGAATGCGTTGAATATTATCGAGTTTGAGATGGGTAACAAATTGATGGGCTGCAATCATTGGCCCGACTGTATGAGAGCTTGATGGACCAATTCCTATAGAAAATAAATCAAAAAAACTGATTGGCATGATATTCCTTTATATATGTTTTTATTAAATTGCAAATTCTTGTCCTAAATATACCGCTCTAACCTCTTTATTTTCAAGAATTTCCTTAGAATTTCCATGACATAAAATATTACCTTTATTGACGATATAGGCCCGGTTACAAATATCGAGGGTCTCACGAACGTTGTGGTCGGTAATCAAGACACCAATATTTTTCTCACATAATTTACGGATGATGTTTTTGATATCACCAA
>DNMA01000040.1:1530-3133 GCA_003489505.1 Legionellales bacterium
ATGATGTTTTTGATATCACCAACAGAAATCGGGTCCACCCCTGCAAACGGTTCGTCAAGGAGCATAAACTTTGGGGAGGAGGCGAGCGCTCTTGCAATCTCTACGCGTCGTCTTTCACCACCCGACAAACTCATGCCGAGACTTTTTCGAATATGATGCAGGTTAAAGTCAGATAATAAAGACTCTAGTTTTTGAGCTCTTTCTTGATGATTTAAGTCTTTTTGTAATTCTAAAATGGCCATGATATTTTCTTCAACAGTCATTTTTCTAAAAACGGAGGCCTCTTGTGGTAAATAGCCAATGCCATATCGGGAACGTTCATGAATGGCTTTTTTGGTGATATCAATTTGATTGAGAAGAATTTCACCTTTATCACAGGCTTGTAGGCCGACAATCATATAAAAGCTTGTAGTTTTACCTGCACCATTGGGGCCTAATAAGCCGACACATTCACCACTTTGTACGTGAAGACTAACATCTTCTACGACTCTGCGGGATTTAAATGCCTTTTGTAAATGATTGGCAACCAGTACGTTTTTCATCATGATGATTTCTCGGGATTGACGATAATAGTAGTTTGTTCTTGATGTTCTTGTTTAGTAAATAGTTTTTTGAGTTCGGTGTCATATTTGACATAAGGTGCACTGAATTGATAACGGCCTTGTGTGACATGAACATGGCCTTTTAGAATAATCAATTTTTTGATGGGTAGATAAATCATGGTGTCCGCATAAGCATCTACTTTGGGATCTTGGGCTTTAGGAACCGTAATAAAATGGGCTTGCTGCTTAGGACTTCCATACATCACCACTTTGGTGAATTGATGGGTGGCATCGCCTATTGAAAAACCAGAGTTAGCATAAAGCTTTGTTGAGCCTTGCTCAAAGCTGACATTTTTTTTAAAAATTCCATGAGATTGAAGATGGTCCCATTCAATTTCTCCTGCAGAAAAATGAATGGTTTTTTGTTTATCATCGGTCAAACAGTAGGCCTGGTAAACAATAAAAAATGTAAGTAAAAGCGTGATAGATGATTTCATTTTGAATCAAAATATTAAATGTTTTTTGATTTTAACATAACAATATCATCCAGTGGTATGATTGTTTTCAGGTTGATAGGTTCCTTCAACATGTCCAAGCTTAATATTTGCTGAATTTGCAAATTTAGCATCCATTCCTTGGGAATGAATAACGTTTAAGCCTTGGTTAAAAGTCACAGGGTGAGTGGTGTGAGCCTCTTGAGTTTTGGGTAAATAAGTGAGGTGCTCCGTTTCGAGAAAAGAGGGCAGTGTTTTATTTTTATCAAGATGTTTAATTTCTACCTCTTTGATTAATTCAATGGTATCAAGACCATGAATGGTCTTGGCATATTTAGCTTTAATTTGCCATGTTTCTTTTTCATTTTGAACTTTTAGACGGGGCAGATAAATAATATTACGTTCATTAGAAATATTTTTAATTAAAGGCGCATAAAATTGATGGGCAATAATACCTTGTGTATCATACTCTGACCAATGCACATGACTGAGTAAGGCATTAAATTTTAGTTTTTTGGGCTCATCAAATTTCAGAGGCTTCAGAAAATTAAATTGACTAAAACCCAG
>DNMA01000060.1 GCA_003489505.1 Legionellales bacterium
GTTTAGGGCAACCACAATTAATATCGATAACATCTGCCCCAATGTCTTGAACTTTTTGAGCTGCCAAGCCGATTTCTTCAGGATGATTGCCAGATAATTGATAACATAATATACCTTCTATGGGGCTTTTGTATAAATATCTAGAATGTTCTCGGTGTTTATATAATACATCATGCGCTGAGATCATTTCTGTGACACAGTAAGCTGGCGCTTGATAAGCCAAAAAACCTTCCCGAAACGGCGCGCAACTATAGCCTGCTAATGGGCCTTGAATGAGGCGGTTTGCCAAGGTTAATGAGCCCATCTGAAATGATTGATGATATAGCATCCCCACACCTGCTAGTGATAATTAAGACTTCAAATTGAAAATAATTATATCAGGTTTTTGTTTGGATGGTAGGCATAAAATGCTTTTAAGACCTCTTCCAATTTTGGCCATTGCCCTTTTTTACCTAGTGTAATAGCGTTTCGCGGTGCAGTTCTTTTTTCAGAAGTCGTGCCGAATAGAGCTAAAGTCGGTCGACCTGTGGCTGCGGCCATGTGCATCGGGCCACTGTCATTGGCAATAATGATTTCTGCTTGTGATAGAACATATAAGTACTCATCTAATTTTAAGCCTGTAAGCTGCTGGAGGTGTGGATATAAATTATGGGCCTCCTGCAATTCACTAGGACCTGGACAAATAATTGGATTAAATGCTTTTAATTCATGAGATAAAGCCTCCCAGTGCGGCCATTTTTTACTAAGTCCTTCAGGACTTTTGCCATGCGCGAATGGACATAAAATAATATAAGGCTTTTGTATGGAACTCTTGGAGTCTCTATTTGGCAAATCGATACTGGGATTCAAAGTAAATCTGACGGGCTTAAGAGCAGGGAACCAGCATTTGAGCATTTCTTGAGTTAAATGGTTAAATACATCGGTTTCGTGAAAATCTATAGGTTTGGGGATGGCATGATTTAACAAAAATCGTCGGCCATCGCATGCATAGCCGATAGATTTTTTATTTGCTAGTCTAGCAATAAAGGCACTTGAAAAGCTATTGGTCAATAACAATATATTGTTTGCAGGGATTTTTCTCAAGACTTTTGTGGCTTCAATTTTAGACTTCGGGCAGCTGACCATCGGCATATCTAAATGTTTGAATAAATCATGAATCCAGGGGCGGCCCAATAAAATGAAAGGGACATTAAGCTTTTGCAGTAACAAAAGCGCTGGCAAACACATGATTGCATCACCAATCCAATTCGGTAGGCGAATAATTAAAGAAGATTCCATGTTTAACTTGAATAAAAACTTTGAACTAAGCTTATCAAAATCTTAAGATTTTCTCAAAATAAAATATGTTCAATTATCTTGATAGCAGATAACTCGTGGAATAAAAGGAAAGCTGCGGTCAATAGAACAATAATAATAAAAGTCGTTTTGAGAATATTCTCAGGTACAAAATTATGCATTTTTTGTCCTACATATAAACCAAGCAAGGCCATACAAAGAGACATAATTAGAAAATCACTGGGTAGAGATTCTAAAATTAATTTATCAGCTAATATGCCAGAGATAGAGGTTAAAAAGATAAGAGCCAAAGAGGCGCCAACCGCCTGATTAAATGGCATATGCATGAGCACAATAAAAGTTGGCACCAATAAGAAACCACCACCGGTACCCAGCAAACCAACTAATAAACCATAAAAAATAGCGACCATAATCGTTGGAAATTCATTGTGTTCAAATTGATTGGGTCGAGGTTTTTGCAACATGGCGCCAGCTGCAAAAATCATCAATACCCCTAGAGTAATTATTAAAATTTGTTCAAAGGGAACACCATAGACAACAGGAGGAATACTTGGAATAAGATAATGGCGACTGAGCCAAGTGCTTGTGATGGCGGGAACGATAAAATATAGATGCTCTTTTTGCCATTTGACTTGTGGATAGTATTCGATACTACCAATGAATGAGGAAAAAGCGGTAATGATATAAGCAATTGCAATGGCGTCTTCTTGAGTAAAATGAAATAAAAATATTAAAATGGGGATGAGAAAAATAGAGCCACCAGAACCTAAGGCACCTAATAAAATACCAACTATAAAAATTAGAATATATCCAATCATCGCTTTTTTGTATGTATGTATATAATATGAGTTTAGGCTATATCTATCGGTTTTGCATATTTTAGGATAATTTGATGCAAACTGGGATTATCGCCAAAAGACTCAATCCATAACACTTGGCAAGATGTTTTTTGGCAATGCTGGAGGATATCATAAAAGGCCTTTTCTATCGCTTGAAGAGACTCTGGTAAGAGATATTGTAATGATGCAGGGATATTTTTGAGGTGTTTTTTTCTTGCAATACAAAGTCCTTGCATTTGAGGGTTTTTTGCTAAATAGGCTAAGACTTCATCGCTAGTTTTAAAGTAATAAAGAGGCTTCGCGAGAAAGCCTTGATGTTGGGGTTTTATAATTTGCCTTGGGCCAAATCCAATACAATCTTGAATTTTTTCTAAAGAGATAGCGCCAAGTCTGAGAATTTCATATTCATGGGAGCCATTGGCCTTGAGAATAGTCGATTCTATGCCTAATTCACAATCGCCACCGTCTAAAATCGCAATATCTTCATTGGCAAAATATGCCATGACCTGTTGTGCATGCGTTGGGCTAAGGTGATGAGAAGGGTTCGCTGATGGGGCAACTATTATCTCTCCTAGTTGTTGAAGTACCTCTAAAGTCATGGGATGGTTAGGACAGCGCAGTGCGATGGTTTGTTCGGGGCCCATTAAAAAGCCAGGCACATGTTTAGGGTTTGCCTTTAATATAATACTTAAAGGGCCCGGCCAAAATGCTTGGGTCAGCTTAAAGACATAGTCAGGAATATCTATACCCCATTGACGAATATTCCAAGAAGGATGGACGTTAATCGCCAAGGCTTTGTCTATAGGACGCTTTTTTAAATCATAAATGGCTTTAACTATCTTCATTGATTTCGGGCAAGCAGCGAGCCCGTAGACGGTTTCTGTGGGGATGGCAACAATTTGACCGTGAGCTAATAAGTCTTTTGCTTTTTGAGTGTCAAAGATAATCGTTGCCATGAATAAAACCTTGGGTTTAAATAGTATATATTTTTGATGATTTTTTTGTTTTTATCAAGCGCAGATTGGTTAAATTTGATTATTAATCAGAGGAGTAATTTCATGTTTTGGAAATTTGTGTTGTTTTTTACGGCTATCCTTGGGCTTTATTTTGGTTTTAAATTTCTTTTTTCAACATTTAAAACCTATGAAGAGCCTATTTATCGTATGATATTTCGTCAAAAACCCTATGAAATTCGTGAATATGAGGAAATGATGGTGGTCGCTAGCGATCAAACAGGCTCCAGGAAAAGAGGCATTCGAGAAGGTTTTAAATTATTATTTGCTTATATTTCAGGGGCAAATGCAGCAAAACAAAAAATTTCAATGACAACACCCGTAATGCAGATTGGCACATCAGATTTTTGGACAGTCGAGTTTGTTTTGCCAAGATATTTGGGGGATAAAGATATACCCAGGCCCACGCATACTTCCGTGAAAATTAAAAAAATTCAAAAAGGCCGCTATGCCGTGATTCGATTTTCTGGATTGATTCGTGAAAAGCAATTAAATCAAAAATTAGAAGATTTAAAATTATTTATTATTCAACATGATTGCAAAATTAAGCACTCACCTATTTTTGCATTTTATGATCCGCCCTGGACACCCTCATTCTTAAAAAGAAATGAAATCTGGATACAAGTCGAGGATGACTGTCAAAAGTAATGTACTTTATCTGGTTTTTGTAAATTCATATTATGCCGAGCTGCTACACAAGGGCCGTCATAATAGACATCATTGACTTTAATACTCATATGGATGCCTGCGCTCTGATAATGGCGGATGAGATTAAATTGTTCTTTGCTCACATATAAACGTGTACTTCCACAATAAATTAAGGCATCACTGCGATGCTTGTCTTTGATTTTAGGATATATTGAGCAGCCCCAGCGAAATTTTGTTAAATCGCAGCCTGCATGGGCAATAGAGTAAGTAAAAAGAAGAAATATGAACAGTAGGGGGTTTTTCATGATATTCTCAATAGAAGGTGTCTAATGAGATTAACGGCAGAAATTTATAAAACTTGAGGGTAAAAAAAAGCACCCTAAGGTGCTTTTTGGAAAAATTACTTAGCAGCTTTTGTAGGTAATTTTTCTTTAATACGTGCAGCACGACCAGAAAGATCACGTAAATAGTATAATTTAGCACGGCGCACATCACCACGACGAGTTACAGCAATGCTGTCAATTAAGTTACTGTAAGTTTGGAATACACGCTCCACACCAACGTTTTGAGAAATTTTTCTAACGGTGAATGCAGAATGTACACCTCTATCACGCTTAGCAATTACAACGCCTTCAAAAGCCTGCAAACGTTCACGGCTACCCTCTTTTACTTTAACTTGGACAACAACAGTATCACCTGGTCCAAATTGAGGAATATTTTTGCCTTGCATTTGCTCAGCATTGATTTTATCAATCATGTTAGTCATACCTTACTCCTTGAATGAGGTCATGGCCTGCTGTTGCATGCCATCGTTTTGTTTAAATTCAGTTAATAAATGTTGGTCTTCATGGCTTAAAACCACTTTCTTAAGTAGATCGGGTCTTTTTAACCAAGTCTTACCTAATGCCTGTTGCCTTCTCCAGAGTGCTATAGCTTGGTGCGAACCACTTAATAACACTTCTGGAACATCTAGACCATCAATTTGAGCGGGTCTAGTATAATGAGGATGATCTAATATCCCATCAACAAACGAATCTTCTATACTGGAACGTTCGTCGTTTAATGCACCAGGTATTAGACGGACCATTGCATCAAT
>DNMA01000141.1 GCA_003489505.1 Legionellales bacterium
TGGACATACTATGTATATTAAAGAACCTTCTGAAAAAGCTCAAGCAGTTGTGATATGGTTGCATGGTTTAGGAAGTAACTATCAAGATATGGAGTCGCTTTCTGCAAACTTGATGCTCCCAGAACCTTTAAGACATGTATATTTACAAGCACCTCATCGTCCAATTACCATCAATAATGGTATTGAAATGCCGGCTTGGTATGACATCATGGGAACGCCTTTGATGATTCATCAAGAACTAAAGGGTATTTTAGAGTCTTGTCAAATGGTTGAAAAAACCATCGATAGTCAAATTAATGCAGGTTTTGCATCAGAGCAAATTTATTTAGCTGGTTTCTCGCAAGGCGCAGCAGTTGCTTTATTCTCTGCCATTTGTTGTGAAAAACGCCTTGGTGGCGTGATTAGTTTATCAGGTTATTTGCCTTGTGTTGATGAGTTAACATTTAAACAACCTACAACCTTGCCCGTTTTTTTTGGTGTGGGTCTTCATGATAATGTTGTATTACCACAATGGTCACATATCAGTTTTCAGTTTTTAAAAAAGCAAGGTTATAATGAATTGATTTCGCGAGATTATAATATGGCGCATTCTGTTTGCGCAGAAGAAGTCAAAGATTTATCTAAATGGCTTTCAGAACGCATACAAATTAATTTTCAAAGAGTTTTAATGTTGTCGGAGGGTTTATGACGTTGGTGAAGCGCTCAAGAGTAGTACCGTATTCTTGTGAGCAAATGTATGATTTAGTTAATTGTATCGAAGATTATGAACAATTTTTACCTTTTATTCAAAAAGGTACTGTGCATCATCGTGATGAGACAGAAGTGCAAGCCACTTTAGAAATTGCTGCTGCTGGGATGTCAAAATCGTTTACGACTCGCAATCGATTGCAAGAAAATAAAATGATTGAAATTTCTTTAGTTGATGGTCCTTTTGAACATCTTCATGGTTTTTGGCGTTTTGATAAAAACCCCAATGGTGATGGCTCCATGATTTCTTTTGATTTAGAGTTTGAATTTTCTGGACATATGGTTTCGCTTTTCTTAGGACCTATTTTCGAGCAAATTGCCGATAAGATGGTTGATTCTTTTTGTACAAGAGCGCAAGATTGTTATGAAGTTATCAGTTGAGTTGTTTTTTGAAGATCAAAGTGAATTAAAAAAATTAGAAATTGATTGGTTTGAAGGGATGCGAGTTCAAGATGTTTTGACCTCTGTAGAACTGCCTTTTATCGAAAATAGATCAGTTGGTATTTTTAATAAAAAGGTTTCATTCGATACCCTGGTTCAACCAGGCGATCGAATTGAAGTTTATTCTGATTTATTAATTGATCCTAAAGAGGCTCGACGACATCGAGCCAAACCTAATAAAAAGAAGAAATGATTAACTTGGAATTTTAATAATTTTTACGAGTTTATCATTTTGAAAAAATAAGCTGGCTCTTTTGACTAAAATAGGGCCTTCTCCTTTTTGGTAAGTAAAGACATAATCCCATCGGTTTTTCTGAAAAGTAGGTGTGATTAAGCTATTACCAAGAATGATAGCCACATCGGTTTTGTGCATACCTAATTTAATTTTTTTCAATTCTTGTTGCTTGATTAAATTGCCTTGCTGAGTTTTAATTTTGGCAAAGGATAAATATCGACATGCATTCAGGGAGCTGAGGCAAAAGATTAAGAATAAAGAAAATTGAATGGTTTTTAAAACTTTGGCCATGCTATAGGTCCTTATTATTTTATTGCGATTGGCAATCATAGCATGTTGTTATAATAATTCCAGTAATGATCTTAAGCAGGTAATGATATTTTCATAAAATTCTTTAGACTGTAATTCATCCTCTAAAAGGAAAGCATTACATTCTAATTCAATGCCTAGATAATTTGATTCATCATAGATTTTTCTTAAAGAACTAGTGAAGTTATCAGACTTTCCTGTACGGGGATAATTTAAACGAACAGTATAAGGTGTACGCTTAATAAATAGTTCATTTAAAACTCTAACCACTTCCTTTTCGGCATGACGACTGGGGTCGTAGAGTAAACCAATGGCTGCATTGTGTTCAACACCTTTTTCAATAGGATTAAAAGTATGAATTGAAAGATGAAGGACCTGATGATTTTTGGGAATATGCTTTTGAATCAGGCTTTCAAAAGTGTCGCGATAGTTGTTGAAATATTGATGAATGAGCAGTTCTTTTTGGCTTTCAGTTAAATCATGGCGAATATACTCCGGAAAACAATGGTCATGATTAATGCTTTTATTTAAATCCAAAAGAAGACGACTAATATTGCCGAGTAAATACTCACAATTCAAGGCTTTGGCAATTTCAATTGTTAATTCTTGGGAAAAAGGGTCAAAAGCAGCAAAGCGATTATCTTTTTGACTTCCCAATAAAGCACGCCATTCATCCGGAATATTCTGGCTGGCATGTTCACAACTTAAAATGAGTATGGTTTCTTTCATGTTTTTCACATTTTAAAGGTTATTAAATACCTGAGGATTGGCCTGCTTCCAATAAGCTGCAAAACTTGTTGGAATTTTTTTAGATAATAAAGCCCCGGGTTCTAAAAATTCATACACTTCAGTTAAAGGAACCGTTCTATTTAAACCAATACGCCTCATCAGTAGATTGGGGGTAATTTCTCTTGGTGAATGGAGCCCCATGGCACCAACAATTTCCAGAAAACTTTTGATGGTATTTTGATGAAAGTTTGTCACTCTAATTTTCTTTTCATCAACGACTAAGCCTCTTTGCAGTCTTTCACTTTGTGTGGCCACTCCTGTAGGGCAGGTATTTAAATTACATTGCCGAGATTGAATACAGCCTAAGGAAAACATCATGCCTCGGGCAGAGTTTAAAATGTCTGCACCCAATGCAATATGATAGACCATATCAAAACCGGTGATGATTTTACCGCTTGCAATAATTTTGATTTGGTCTCTTAAGCCAATACCCACTAAGGAATTATGTACAAACACCAAAGCATCATCGAGTGGCTCGCCCATGTGGTTACTGTATTCAGCAGGCGCAGCACCCGTGCCACCCTCTGCTCCATCTACGGTAATAAAATCAGGTGTAATATGGGTTTCCAGCATAGCCTTACAGATGGCCA
>DNMA01000151.1 GCA_003489505.1 Legionellales bacterium
ATTTAAATCAAAATAATTTCGAATACTGTTAGCATCTAATAAGATAGCGCCTTGATCTCGCATATAAACCAATACACGCATCAAAGCTTCAACGAATGCAATCGCACGACCTTTCCACATATCTCCATCAGAAGATTGACCAGAATCCCCCATCAAGCTCACGACCAACTGCGTCAACATGCTTGAAGAACCTTGACAAAAAGGATTTAAAGTATTCGATAGTCTTTTTTCTTGAGGACCAATAATATCTCGTGCACCAGTCATAAAATTAACAAGCAACAAGTCATCTTCTCGTCCCATGCCACGAACCATGGAAAAAATTTTAGAAAATAAGGAGTTATCCCCTTTACCATCGACATAAATGAAACCGCTGGCCTGCACCAATGCATTGAATGCTAATGACACTAATGTTTCTGTTTTACCAGAACCTGTAGAGCCAAATATTAAAACATGAGTTCTCATATCCTCATTAGCAAACCATAGCTCCTCATTGGTTTTGATGTCATTACCAAAAAAAGCAATACCTCTTGCGTTATAAGGTGTTTTAATACCCGGTTTTAAATCATTAAAATCTTTCAATCGACTGACTTGGGGTAACCTAAAAGGTAATTTTTGTTTTTGATTAAAAGAATAAAAATAAATGAAAATGCCCAAAATAAAAAAGATAAAGACCACTGCCGGCATAAAGAACATACTCAATGCAAATACAAAAATAACCAAACCTGCATTGATGGGCTTTTTAAAAAAGTCACCGGCCTTTTCACCAAAAGTTCGGGTATCCCTTAATAATTTCTGAGGGTCGACTTCGCGTTGATAATCAATACCTCTGGTTGTCATTTAGGCAGCTCCTGCAATTCTTTTGCTGACAACTTAACATCTTTGATCGCAAGCTCTAAAGCTTTAACCGCCTCATCAATCATAGGCGACAAAGACCGTCTATTCATCTTTTTTTCAGCTTTCCAATGCGCAAATGCACCACCAATCTCAGCAAATGGGGTTTGGCGCCCCACACAATTAAGCATATACCACAAACGTCTATCAATAGGCTTTAACCACAAAAACTCAGAAGAAGGAACAACACCATCATTACGAGCCTTTTCGATTAATGATGCCATTAAAGTGTAAACATAGGCATGAATTTGCTGTAACTCTTTGATTTCTTCGTTATTTTGATATTTTTTAAGAACTGGATAAGCGGATGAATAATCAATTTTTCCTTTGGCAAAACTTTTGCTTAATTGATCAGAGATTTCTTTAGCTGCCGCTCTATCTCGATTCATACGAGCAAGAAAAATGGCACATAAGGCTATCACATGCGGTTGGCAATTTTCAAAACCCCGCCATAAGGGACCTAATTGCATCGTAAAAATTCGTTTTGCATCACCCTTTTTGATTGATGCAGTCATCTCTTGACCTGGAACATTCGGTTCTACTAATAAATCATTTTGTTTTAATAAATGATATTTTCTTGCAAACTCCATAGGATTTTGGGCCATGGCCCACGGCCCTATATCGATGTCTTGTTGTGCCAAGCCCTCTTTAACCACAGGAGAAATAGCTGGCCAATTCTCTTGTTCTTGACTACTTAAACTTTGCATAGAATAAATTTTACAAAATTTATGAGACAAATCTTTTTGATAAAGAATGAAGGCTAAAATGATTAAGATAGTCATATAGAAATATCGAATGTAATTACCCACTTGCACGGTCACATCTACCAAGTTATTCCAATCAACTTTGGCATGATCTACTGTTTGCATGTAAGTAATTAACTCAGATAAAGGATCACCAGGTAAGAAAAAATCCACTATCCAGGCTTGAATAATATTAATAGCAAAAACAAATCGAACGATAACGGTGTGTTGGTAATGCCATAGAAGAACAATCACCACCACAATAAAACCACCAATCAGAACTGGGGCTAATGTGTTATCTGCACCACCTTGTTGTCCACCACCTGCTGCCATAGTGATTATCAATTGTTATTATTCTTTATTCTAGTATATATAAAAGAAAGAGGAATAACAAAGCTATGATGCAAAAAAGATTATTCTTCTAAAAGAAAGTCAGGAACAGTCTTTAAGAAAGACAAATTGCCATTTTTAAAAGTGTATTGCTTTGAATTGTGCCAGAAAAAAACAATGTTTGATAACTCTACTGACCTATCTTTTAATGTCAGCAATTCATGCCCAAACTTATCTTGTAAATTGAAAAAATCACTTTCAGAGGATAAAATATTTTTCTTATCCACTAATACCGCAACGTAGCCTTCATTTAAAAACTGTGATTTTGCTTTTACAGCCTTTTGAGCGTCTTGCTCACGCAAATAGATTGGACGACTAATATATTGTTTAGGCAAATTAAATATCACACGCTGCCAAGCATCTATTTTTGAGCCATCTGAGCAATAAACACTAATAAAAACCGCTTGTTTATTCGGGTCGATAGCCGCTTCTTGTTCTAAATAATCTTCAGATAAATAAGTTTGTTCAATGGTTTCATCAAATTCATTAGAAATCTTTTGTATTTGTTGCTGAACAATTTTCAAAAATGTGGAATGAGAAAAATTGGGGGAATTTGCTAAACGGTGAAGTGCCTCTTGTATGATTTTAGCTTGTTCTAAACTGACAATCGTCTTAGAGGACATGTTTTCACCGTTTTATAATTTTTAGAATCAAGGTCTACGAGTAATTAAGCTATTCGCTTCTTCAATATTACTATTACTTCGGTTTTGAGCTCTAAATAATACACCCAGCAATGTAGCTTGAATAGCGCTAATT
>DNMA01000073.1 GCA_003489505.1 Legionellales bacterium
TTTCAAAATAATATTGTCGACTCGATGAAACAGTTTCGTTTACATACCGAAAATATTTCGGATTTAGAAGGTATTCCAGAGCATATTCTGTTAAATGCCAAAAAAAGAGCAGAAGACGAAAAACAAGAGGGTTATGTATTAGGCTTAGACCAACCCACTTATATTGCAGTAGTCACTTATGCTAAAAACCAAGCATTAAGAAAACTTTATTTCAAAGCCTATGGTACCAGAGCCTCTGATCAAAGTGATTATGACCAACAAAAATTTGATAATACCGATATTATTAAAGAAACTTTAGAAAAAAGACAAGAATTAGCCCATTTAGTGGGTTTAAAAGATTATGCCGCTTATTCATTAAGTAATAAGATGGCCAAAGAAATTCAACGCGTGACAAAGTTTTTAAATCTTTTAAAAACAGAGGTTCATACGGTGACTGCAGAAGATGTGCAGGCGGTGAAAGACTTTGCTCGCTCGAAAGCTTATGAAAAAGCGCTTGAGCCATGGGATATGGCGTATTTTGTGCAAATGAGACAACAAGAAATTTTTTCTATTGATCAAGAAGCACTCAGAGATTATTTTCCTTTATCGCATGTCATGAAAGGCTTGAATCAATTATTTGAAAAACTCTATGGTTTGCATCTTGAAAAAGTCAGCGGCCGAGATGTTTGGCATTCTGATGTAGAATGTTATGCTTTGAAACAAAATCAACAGCTAGTGGGTTATGTTTATTGCGATTGGTTTAGTCGCGATGGCAAACGAGGCGGTGCGTGGATGGATACCTTGCAAACACGTTGTCGTTTACCCCATGGTGAAATTCAGTATGCTGTGGCAACACTGACTTGTAATTTTGCAAAACCGGCCCCCCATCAAGAAGCAGGCTTAACACATGAAGAGCTTTTAACCTTACTTCATGAGTTTGGGCATTGTATGCATCATATTTTAAGTGAAGTGGATGAGTTTTCATTATCCGGTGTACATGGGGTAGAATGGGATGCTGTTGAATTACCCAGTCAGTGGATGGAAAACTGGGGATGGGTTGAGCATTGGGTTAAAGTCTTTAGTCAACATATTAAAACAGGTAAAAGTTTACCTCATGATGTTTTTGAACAATTATTAAAAGTTAAAAATGATTTGGTCGGGCTTTATTTGAGTAGACAAATTCTTTTTGCTTTGTATGACATCTCTATACATTCTTCTAAACCTCCTAAAGATAGAGAGGCAGTCCATCACCAGTATATAGACTTATTAAAAGAAATTGCAGTATGGCCTGTGGATTGGAATCAGCGCTTCCCTCAAAATTTTTCACATATTTTTTCTGGTGGTTATGCGGCAGGGTACTATAGTTATTTATGGGCTGATGTATTATCTAGCGATGCTTTTGAGTGGTTTGCAGAGGATTTAGAAAAAATATCAGAAAAAGGCATGGCTTTTCGACAAAAAGTCCTCTCTAAAGGAGGTTCGATATCTGCCTTAGAGGCTTTTATTGCATTTCGAGGAAGAGAGCCTGATCAAAAAGCATTACTTCGCGCTTATGGTTTCGGACAAAAAGCATGAAAAAAACAATTTATGATATCGAAGTGCAAAATGCCCAAGGGCATTTGCACAACTTAGAGGCGTATCAAGGCAAAGTCTTATTGATTGTCAATGTTGCGAGTCGTTGTGGGTTCACTAAACAATATGCAACTCTAGAACAATGGTATCGCAAATATCAAGCCAAAGGTTTAGAAGTGCTCGCCTTCCCCTGTAATCAATTTGCAAAACAAGAGCCAGATAGTAATGAACAAATTCAAAGTTTTGCAAAATCTTGTTTTGCCACCTCATTCCCTATTTTTGCTAAAGTAGAAGTCAATGGAAAACATCAATCTCCTTTGTATCGGTATTTGCAAACTCATTTAAAACAAAAGCTTTGGTTTAAGAATATTCCCTGGAATTTTACAAAATATCTAGTGAATCAAAAGGGTGAAGTCCTGTATCGTTTTTGGCCAATTGTGCCATCTTGGTATCTAGAAAAGAAAATTCAACAGTTATTGACTGTATCATAGCTAATTAGTCTTGGAATATGGTATAATTATATTTGGGGGCGACCTTGGTTTCGACGTGGGTTGCAAAACCAAAAGTGCATGCAGAGCCTGAGTAAGCTCTTAAATCACGCTCATTAAATATAAATGCAAACGATGCATACTTCGCGGAAGAAGCTTTAGCTGCATAAGCTTAAACTTCTGAAGCACCGTGTGAGGCCTTAAACCCTCATCCCGATGTCCAAGTCTCGCTTATTGGGTTTGTCACATCGGTCATATTAGATAAGCTAGTGTTTATTGTCGTCTGGTCAGTAAATGCGAAACCTAACAGACTCGCACAGTAAGGTTTTGGGAATGGCACCTTGCTGGGTTAAACTCAAGCAATTTTACTAAGCATGTAGAGCTGATGGCAGAGGGCTTGCGGACGCGGGTTCGATTCCCGCCGCCTCCACCAATCTTTCTAATCGCCAATGAATATCAAAGACCACCAAAAACCCAGCTAGAACAAGGGGTTTAAGTGGTTTTTTTGTTTAATCGAGTTGTCTTTGGTAGTCTTTTATTGGCTCAAAAAACACCCAAAAAAAGCCCAAAAAAATGGTCTTGAAATTTCAATAAATAGTAGCAACCCAGATGGGTCATCAATATACAGAAATGATTTTCAAGCATTATGGACGTTTTGACATAAATACAAAATAATACTAATTAAGTTAGTAATTATATGTGTGCAATGGTATCAAGATGCTCAGTCTCATACGCTAGAACAGAAAATAACAGATACAATCCATGTAAAGGTTATTTCGGCGCCGTATTTTCTGGCAACAAAGCTTGAGGCATTTATAAAAGATCGTGCCAAGCAAGATTTTCTATATCTTGCAGTAATAGTCTTATTTTAAACTGTTTCAGGCACCCAAAATAATTCATTTCAATTCCACCATGCTCAGAGGGTTGCGAACATCATCACTTGTGAATTTATATGCCCAAACCCCATGACTGCTTATTGACAAAGAATTTTAATCAATCACATACTAAGCCTTTACTTTTTAAGAAAGTCATTGATGTCATCCCTAATTTGGAAAAAAATAACTTATTTTTTTCTCTTACTACTTTTGATATTTGTATTATTGAGCTGGGGCATTTTGTATTATCAAAATCATTATGCGATAGTCCCCCTGAGCCCAAACGTCACCAAAAAATATTTGAAAAATCATCAGGTGAAATTATTAATCAATGGGGTCAACTCAACTCGACAAAGAAATCAAAATATTGAAGATGCCAATATCATTTTGTTGAAAACTTTTGAGTTTCATGATGATGAGTCCGGGAATGCGCTAGCTGATTTATTGATTAAAAAAGCCAAAGCAGGGGCTTTGATTTTTATTCAGTTTGATGCGAAAGGAAATGATAATTATCCCCAAGATTTTTGGGTGATAAAAAATGGCAAAATAAGCCCTTTGCCGGAGCCATTACAACGTTTATTGAAAGCTTATCCTCAACAAGTTGCTATCTATCCCACCAATCCCCCTACTAATATCTTAACCAGTTATGTGGATTTATTAGGTGTTAATATTCCAATTGATCATGAAAAATACCTAATAACTTGGAATACAAATAAATGGCAAGAACCTGCTAAAGTCATCATGGGCGGGATGAATGTTGGGGACTCTTCTTTATTAGGTGGGGAAAAAATTGCCCAGGGTGAATTTAAAATTTTAGCCGATACAGAGGATTACCCATGGCGAGATACCGATGTCGAATTATCAGGACCTGTTGTGCAAGAAATTATTAGTCGTTTTTATGAAGAAGCAAATTTTCAATCTAAGATGCCGCATGCATATATTCAAAAACATTTTCATGCCAATATGCGGCAGGGGTTAGAGAGATTAAAGTTATTGATTCATTCACTGAATGAGCATGCCAAGACAGTTTTTGTACCAGCGGAGCAAGTTCAAAACCACGGGGTCAGCGTCAATTATATTGCTAAAAATATTTATCAAAATCACATTGAGCAAGCACTTATTCATTACATTCGACAAGTTCCTCAACATGAAACCATCATTTTAGTGGCACCTTATTTTTTACCTTCCAAAGAACTTATGCAGGCCTTAATCGAGGCATTATCTCACGATATTCAAGTCAAGATTTTGACCAATAGCATTCGCTCTAAAAATAAAGGTTTTCGGCAAGTTGCCAGTGCAGGTCGTTGTCGAATGCGTGCGGTTTTTTCTAAGTTGGCTTCGAATCATATCAAATACTATGAGTATGTGGGCAATAGCCAAGTGGGTTTTCATAATCTCCATCAAAAGGTTTGGCTTTTAGGTCAAAATGAAAAGGCAATTTTTGCCATTGGTTCTTCCAATTTAGATAATCAAAGTTTAAGAATTAATAGTGAAGGTATGCTATTTATGCAAAACCCAAAACTGCAAAAACAATTTCAAGCGATGATTGAAAATGATATGCAAGCAGATAATATCCACGAAATAACACAAAAAGAGTTAATCCAAACACCCCTTACGCAGCGTTTTAAGGAGTGTCGATATGATTGGCTGGTTGATTTTGTGATGTAGTTGCTTACATACTTGTTATATAATATGTTACAATTTTCATTAATTCTGATGAAATTAAAACAATTTTTTTAAATATGATTAAACAGCCTTTTGATTTGAAAAATTTTAATACCTTTGGCTTTGCAGCAAAATCGCCAGCGGGTGCTGTGATTTCATCCTTGGAAGAGCTTCATACAGCCATTAGTTATGCAAAATCAAAACAAATGCCTTTGTTGACGATTGGTGGAGGCAGTAATATTGTTTTACAAGATGATTTATCTCGTTTTGCACTGGTAATTCGTATTCCTGGAATAGACTTGCTGCAAGAAGAGTCCGACCATGTCTTGATTCGTGTTGGGGCAGGGGTTGAATGGGATGAATTGGTGCAATACAGTTTAAATCAAAAATGGTATGGTCTAGAAAATCTTTCTATTATTCCAGGAACTGTCGGTGCCTGCCCGATTCAAAATGTGGGCGCTTATGGGGTTGAAATTAAAGATTTTTTTCATGAATTGACTGCCCTTGAAATTTCATCTTTAAAAGAACATGTTTTATCAAAAGAAGATTGTTGTTTTAGTTATCGGGATTCAATTTTTAAAAATGAATATCGCGACCGCTTTATTATTACCGCAGTCACATTGAAGTTGAGGAAAAATCCAATCGTTAACCTTAGTTTCCCAAATTTACGTAAGGAATTAACCCATCTTCCCGAAGATAAAATTACTCCAGAGGATGTCCGACATGCTGTGATTAGCATTCGAACGCGTCGTCTACCTGATGTCAAACAGATTGGGAATGCTGGTAGTTTTTTCATGAATCCTATTGTTGATGAGTCTTTATTTCATGATGTTTATAAGCAATATCCCGATTTATTATTTACAGCACTTGACAATCAGCAATATAAAATCTCAGCGAGCTGGTTAATTGAACGTTGTGGCTGGAAAGGCTTTCAAGAAAAAGCCGTAGGCGTTTTTGAGGAAAACCCTTTGGTGCTTGTTCATCGAGGCGGTGGGACTGCAGGCGATCTTTTGGAACTTTCAAAAAAAATTATTCAAAGTGTCTATGATACTTTTGGTATCACATTAAAAATGGAACCTAGACTCTATTCATAGGAAAGAGGCTTATGAACATTTTATCTCCTAAACAGCTAAAACAAATGTTGAGTAAAAATCAGGTCATATTAATTGATGTGCGTGAGCCTTTTGAACATCAGGCCGAATCGATTGAAGGCGCTTGTTTATTACCTTTGGCGCAGTTGTCTTGTAATACGCTACCCAAAGAGGGAAAAGCGATTGTTGTGCATTGCCTCAAAGGGGTCAGAAGCGCTCAGGCGGCAACAAAGCTTTTGGATGAAAATCCTCAACTAGAGGTATATTCTTTAGAAGGTGGATTAATGGCTTGGAAAGAAGCAGGTTTCCCAACGCAACGGGCCAGTTGCGCGGTTTTAGGTTTAGAGCGGCAAACCCAAATTACAGCAGGTAGTTTAGTCCTGGCTGGGGTATTGTTAGGAGCAGGATGGCATCCAGCCTTTTTGTGGCTTTCAGGATTTTTCGGGGCAGGGCTTATTTTTGCAGGTGTCACAGGCTGGTGTGGTATGGCTAAAATTTTAGCAAAAATGCCTTGGAATCAATGATTTAAGTTTTTTTGTCGTAGACGCCAGTCAGGCATGAATGTATCCATTAAAGTTTTGAAACGGTGATTGTGTGAGGCTTCAATCAAATGAGTCAATTCATGCACGATGACGTATTCTAGAGACTCAGGTGCTTTTTTAATCAACTCTAAATTAATACGAATACTGCCTCGTGCAGGTGTACAACTGCCCCATTTGGTTTTCATTTTTTGAATCCGGACTTTTTTGACTTTAACGGCCATCTTAATTTCCCAATGAGTGATTAAAGTTAAAATTTTGACTTGCAGTTGGCAACGATACCAATGCTCTAATAGTTTTGCTCTGTCTTGCACATTGCTCCCCGCTCGAATATGTAAAATGATTTCTGTGTCACTGAGGACGACTTGTGGGGTATGATGAGTTTCGATTAATTTTAAGGAATAACCTTGACCTAAGTAATCATGAGTTTCTTTATCGATGAATTGTTTGCTGATAGGCGGTTGGCGTTTTAAAATTTTTTCTTGTTGTTTTTTAATCCAGTCAATTTTCGATAAAACAAATGCATGAATGGTTTCTCGTGATATGGTTTGGGGCGCAGAAACTCTAATTTCTCCATGCGGTGGATAAACAGATAGATAAAGTCTTTTAATTTTTTTTTGAATAATTTTTATATCTAAGTTTTCAAAGCTAAGATCAATCATGGCAAAGGGCTCGCTAATCAATAGGGCATGGCATCTCATCAAGAATTCTGATAAAAATAAAAGATTAGCTGGATTTTTTATCAAAATACTTTTGCTTATTATTTCATAGGAAAGATAAATGTCTAAAGAAAATTGCTATTATGCGGATTATTTAAATTTATCTGCCCTATTGGATTCACAGCATCCTCGAACGCCGAAGGCCCATGGTGAGCATTTATTTATTGTGATTCATCAAACCTATGAGCTGTGG
>DNMA01000197.1:0-4654 GCA_003489505.1 Legionellales bacterium
TAGTTTAAATCTGTCAAACTCGGTAGCTGTCATTTGTTATGAGGCATGGAGGCAATTAGGATTTATAGGACAATCAACATGAGTTTAATATTTTGGTTAAAGAACTACCAGCAAATTTGGCAAACCTTTGAAGGGATGCTTTGGCTAATCAATGGATTAATCCATTTGTTATTTGCAGGGGCTGTGGCAAAAGATTGTGGCGAACTGCAAAAAAGAGGTTTAAAACCAGTTTTAGTTAGCCCTGCAACTTGGGCTTTTACTGCCTTATTAGGCGGTGTTTGGGCTGGCGGTTTATATTGGATTTTACATCACTCGACATTTACTCGAGTGGGCTCACAACCGATAAGGGAGATAAAGGAATGAAACATAGTCTAATCCATCCAAAAGAATTACAACAAGTATTACAAGATAAAGCGCACATCTTGATTGATGTTCGAGAACCCGATGAGTGGCAAGAACATCATATTCAAGGCGCAACACTGGTGCCGCTTGCTACGATCCCCAATGAAATTGCAAATGTATGCCTAGATAGAAATCAAACTGTTTATGTATACTGTGCAAGAGGTCGACGCTCACATCAAGCCGCTTTGATGTTACTGAGTCTGGGTTATCATGATGTCGTTGAATTAGAGGGCGGCATTCTTAACTGGATTGATGCAGGATTACCTTGCCAAAAATCTTAAGAACCGAGATAATGAACCCTATTATTAAGTCATAGAGATACAAATGAGTGAACTGATTAATTTTGCACAAAATCATCTTTTTATGTTGTCGGCCTGGGTAGTGCTTCTCATTGCCGTGGTGCTTGTTGAAATCATCAATAAAAAGAAACGACCTCATCAAATTACCAGTCAATTTTTAGTTGAATTGATGAACAACGAAAATATCAAAGTCATTGATATTCGTACCAGTCAGAATTTCAAACAAGGTCACATTTTAAACAGCAAAAATGTACCCTGGTTGGGGCAAGACGAAAATGCTTTTAAGCCTTTTCAAAATGAAATGCTTGTATTGGTTTGCCAACAAGGCCAACAAGCTTCGAAGCTTGCCGATAAACTTCAATCTCAAGGATTTGAGCAAGTTAAACTGCTTGAAGGCGGATTGACAACTTGGCAAAACGATAATTTACCATTGGTTAAAGGAAAATAAAATGACTGAAAAAGCTGGAACAGAACAACATCAATTTTTTATTCAAAGAGTCTATACCAAAAATATCTCTTTTGAATCACCCAATAGCCCTGCAGTTTTCCAAGAAGAATGGGAACCAGAACTGAGTTTAGATTTAAATGTTAAACACAGCCATCTTGGTCATCATGCTTACGAAGTGATTTTATCCGTCACCGCTCATGTTAAAAATAAAGCCAATATTGCTTTCTTAGTGGAAGTTGAACAAGCTGGTATTTTCACTATTCAAGGCACCAATGAGCAACAATTAGAACATGCTTTAGAAAGCTTTTGCCCAAGCCTATTATTCCCCTATGCTAGAGAAATTATTTCTTCAGAAGTGACACGTGGCGGCTTCCCACAATTGGTATTAGCGCCTGTGAACTTTGATGCAATTTACTGGCACCAAAAACAAGAAGAAACTGAGACACAAAAATCATGAAAAATACTGTTCCCTATAAAATAGCTGTACTTGGTGCGGGTTCTTGGGGAACAGCCGTTGCAATGGCCTTGGCTAATCAAGGCCATTCTGTTTTACTGTGGGCACGCTCTATTGAACATATTGCTCATAGACAAAATGAAAGATATTTACCTGGCATCCCCTTTGCTAAAACACTTGATGTCAGTGATGATTTAGAAAAAGCATTAACAGCAGAATATGTTTTAATTGCTGTCCCCTCTCATGCTTTTTTATCCCTTCTCGATAAAATGCCCAAGCTTCCTAAAACTGGCATTGCTTGGCTTACCAAAGGTGTAGAACCCCAAAGCCATCGTTTATTTAGTCATATCATTGAAGAAAAATATGGCCCAACCTCCATGGCAATCATCAGTGGACCTTCTTTTGCCAAAGAAGTGGCACAGCAAAAACCAACAGGTTTAATTATTGCTGGCAATAATAATCACTTTCAAACTCAGTGGCAAAAACTTCTGCATTCAGAGTTTAATCGTGTTTATCTATCGGATGATTTATTAGGTGTACAACTTTGTGGCGCAGTCAAAAATGTCTTAGCGATTGCCTGTGGTATCAGTGATGGTTTAACTTATGGTGCCAATGCAAGGGCGGCTCTCATCACCCGAGGAATTGCTGAAATGACCCAGTTAGGTCGTAAAATGGGAGCAAAAGATTCAACTTTTAGTGGTTTAGCAGGCTTAGGTGATTTGGTATTAACTTGCACCGATAATCAATCCAGAAATCGACGTTTTGGTTTATATTTAGGACAAGGCATGAGTTTAGCGCAAGCTGAAAAAGAAGTTCAGCAAGTGGTAGAGGGCCTACATAATGCAAAACAAGTGGTAAGCCTTGCCAAGACCTATCAAATTGAGATGCCTATTTGTGAGGCCGTCCATTCAGTCTTAAATGGTTCACAAACACCCCAACATGCAGCCAAGGCGCTCTTACAACGCCCGATGCCAAAAACCGATTAAGTTTAGTGTTTCTTAATATTCCTGTGCAATTCTGATTGGTAACTACTCGTAAGGTCTTCCAATTTTTTGTCAAACGGCCCTGTATCATTAATGTTTTCAAATTCTTTAACACATTTTCTTTGTGCTTCAAACGCTTTTGAGTTGATATCCTTCCCGTCAAGTTTTGCTTCAACTAATTCTTTCCAGGCAGCAAGCGCAATTTGTTTTTTTCTATCCTGTGAAAATCCCAGAAATTTTTCTCCAAAAGTTTTTTCATTTAGCTCTGCAAAGGAAGCTTTATCTTGTTGATTTTTTAATTTTTCTCTAAATGATTGTGTGTCGATTAAACTTTTAATGGGTTGAATGGTTTTAGTGAGCAAGGCTTGTGGTTTAACTAAAAATTCATAATCTGGACTAAACAACTCATTATTATTCAGTGTTGGTGATTGGGTTTTAGTTTCTTTGGTTAAGGCATCTCTTACTTTAATATATTTTTCTAAATTAACCTTACCATTTTCTATGCAGTAAGATTCAACCAACTTTCTAATAAATCGAATTTTTTGATCTTCTTCATTATCTCTATAACGCTTCATATTTGAAAGTTGAATCAAAGGGCTCTGCATGGTATCTAACATTTTTGATATATTGGCAATCAGTTGATTTTCTGATTTTTCAACGCGTTCATAATCTATTTCTGCATTTTTATTTTGATGCACAGCAACACTTAATTGTCCATCAGGCGATTGAATAAGGCTTGCGCCATTTTGATAACCTAGCGTTGCAGAAGTTGTAATAGGAGCCTGAAACTCCAAGGCATAGCCTGATTTTTTAAATTTATTTAATAACTCCTTCGGAAAGTCTATCGTTTGATCAACCTTACCCACATGATAGGTCGCACTAACCAGTGGATTATCTGGAGTAGAAAATAAAGTTTCTGCACTAGGTGATGCCGATTCTGACCTCTTAAGCTTTTCATAAACATCAACAATATTAGAGACTCGTTGAAGATAAGCTTCATCGGTTTCGGTTTCGGTTTTGGTCTCAGCACTGGCCTCACCTTCGGCTGTAGTGTATGACATTGGAAGGACTAATCTCTTTAGCGGAGCTAATGGACTTTCTTCTGCAGCCTTTTCTTCACCAGCAGCTGGACCAGCACTCGCTTCTTTCTTAGCTTTTTCATATTCACCAAAAGCTGTTGTTAAAGCTTCAAGTTCGGCACGATAAGCTTCATCAGTTTGCACTTCAGCTTGAACATGAATTTTATGTAAATGAGATAAAATTGCTTGAGATTCTAAAGATAGAAGCGGATTTTGAGTTAGTTTTTTGTACTCTTTGACCTTGCGGTCGATTTCTGTTATTTGCTCAGCAGTCAATCCTTTAATTGCTTCAATCCTTATCTCATAATTAGCCTGATCTTCAGAAGTCATTTGAGGCCTGTGTCTTTTTAATTGCTCCTCAATATTCGCAGGTGGAGGAGCTGTATTTTTAAGTTTAAGAATCTCTTCAACTCTTTGGATATAGTCTTTTTCATTTTCTTCGGATGTTCTTGAAATTGAATCATGTAATACTGATAAGGCTTTTTGTTGGGGGAGTGCTGTGAACGCATCAGTATATTTGCCTGACGCTGATTCCTCTTTTAGCATTCTACGAAGTAATTGAGATTCATCGAGTAAAGTAGCAGTATTAAAGCGTTGAGTCTCTTTATAAACGCTTGATATTTCAAAACTGGTCTCATCTGAAGATAACTTTCTACTTTCTTCAGTGTATTCTTCTTTTTTATGGTTTAAAGCATCAAATTCTTGTTGTAATGTTTGTTCAAGAGAACTAAACATTTTTGTGAATCCATTACGAGACTGTGCCTCTTTTAATAGTTTTTCTTTTAGAGTAATTTGACTTTCAATATCTTGAAGTTTGGTTTGTTCCCAATCGATAATATCAACATATTCAGAAATCTGTGCTCTAAGTATTGCAATTTTTAATTGCACTTCAATAGATGGGCCTTTACTACCTGGGTCAATAAATTCTTGAGGATTTTCTTTGAATTTAAGAATGTAGCCATTTAATTTTTCAAAATCAGCCCAATTTT
>DNMA01000197.1:5048-7299 GCA_003489505.1 Legionellales bacterium
CTCCAATTCTTCATAGCTCATTTAAAATACCTATATCAATTGGTTTACGTTAATTATAATCTATATTGACTTAATTTAACACAATATGAGTTTAAATATTTTATAAGGTTTTAAGGACTTTTTTGGGGGAAAATAGGTTTATCCACAAATTCTGTGGATAAACTTGTTAAGAAGCTTGATATAAGCTCAGGAGAACTCAGGGTTGTATAAATATTAACATATTCCATTAATCGATAAGACTCATCTAGCAAAACTAGCAATGAGGTAATATTTGGAAGTCATTAGTGCTTAAATTTTCAAAAAATACTGCTCAAGTTGAAAAAACTGCTCATTGAAAACACTAAATTATGTTATGATGTGACTCTTTTCCCTTCAAATTATTTTCAAAATGAACATTTCTTCTAAAACAATGACTCCTGAGATGAAGGAGGAATTGTCTTTTTCTTCTTTACCTTTAAGACCTGAGTTGCTTAATAACTTACTTTCCTTAAATTATCATCAAATGACACCCATTCAAGCACAAAGTTTACCCTTGATGCTCATGAATCATGACATCATTGCCCAAGCTCAAACCGGTAGCGGCAAAACAGTTGCTTTTGGTTTGGCGGCATTACAGAATTTAAAAATTGACTGTCTTCAACCCCAAACATTGATTATTTGTCCTACTCGAGAACTGGCAGAGCAAGTCAGTCAGGTTCTTAGAAGTCTTGCAAGGCGTTTACCAAATATAAAAATTTTAAACCTTTCTGGAGGTCTCGCATTTAGACCTCAATCTGACTCTTTAAGACATGGAGCACATGTCATTGTCGGTACCCCAGGGCGTATTCTAAAACATTTAGATAAAAAAACATTGTTATTATCAAATGTTAGTACCGTTGTTTTGGATGAAGCCGATCGCATGCTGGATATGGGATTTATTGATGCCATGAAACAAGTACTTCGTTATTGTCCATCTAAGCGACAAACACTATTGTTTTCAGCAACATTTACCCCCCCTATCAAACAATTGGCCAAAGAGTTCATGAAGGAACCCCAAGAAATAACGGTAGAGGAAGAAAAGACCGTTCAAGATATTGAACAGAAGTTTTTAGAAGTTGAACATCCATCTGATAAGTACAATCGTCTCAAAAAAATATTAGTGCACTATAACCCATCTGCTACTTTGATTTTTTGTAATACCAAAGAAAAAACTCAAGAATTATCATCACAACTTAATCAAGACGGTTTCAGTGCCACTGTTTTAAATGGTGATTTAGAGCAAGCTGAACGTGACCAAGCAATCATTCAGTTTAGCAATCACAGTCGTCGCATATTAGTCGCAACCGATGTTGCCGCACGCGGTCTTGATATTAAAGAGTTGCCCGCCGTTATAAATTTTGACTTGGCATTTGAGCCAGAGGTGCATGTTCATCGTATTGGACGCACAGGAAGAGCTGGTCACAAGGGTTTAGCCATTAGCATCACGACTCCTAAAGATGCAGAGCGTTTGTGTGCTCTTGAAGACCTCATGTCACAAAATTTGATTTGGCTTTCAAGTGATGAGTTCAGTACTGCTTCATCTCAAAAGCTGCCTCCTAAAATGGTGACTTTACGTTTGATGGCAGGCAGAAAAGACAAAATTCGGGCAGGAGATATTTTAGGCGCATTAACAAAAGATGCCGGATTAGAATCCAGCGCAATTGGCAAAATTGATATTTTGAATTTACATGCTTATGTTGCCATTGAACAAAATTTTGTAAAAAAGGCCTATACACATTTCCAAAACGGAAAAATCAAAGGAAAAAAAGTTGGTGTTGAATGCCTAACCTAGATTAAGACACTGAAACTACCCACCGCTAAATCGATGAGCTTTCAATACTAAGCAAACAAACTCAGTTTGCTTGCTCGAGATCTTGAGCAACAAGGACCTGCAACTGGCGGTGGCCTGGAGATAAGCGTCATTGCCATTTAAGTGTAAAGGTCGACCAACCTATGTAGGTTGTTGGGAGATTCTTGATAAAAAGTTAAAGATTACGCAGATATATCATCTCGGCACTCACGAAAAACCACCATACTGATGCTGTTTGGCACGGTGGACGTCAAGTTGTTCCCGTTAAGGTTATGGAGCAATGTAAAGATAATAATAATTACTTCGAATTTATTGAAGATTAAAGATTTAATTGGGCAGTCTGGAGAGTCTGCTGTTTTGTTAAAAGGTTTGCGATATCGAGAAGGATTAAGTCAGACAGAATTTGCAAAAAAAATAAATATT
>DNMA01000174.1:0-135 GCA_003489505.1 Legionellales bacterium
TACATCAAAGGGGATATCGTCAAGAGCAAGGCCAAGCACCGCTCAAGGAAAATCTTGCTGCAGCACTTTTATGGCGAATGAACTGGCCGCAAATTGCCAACCAAGGCGGCTCTTTTGCTGATTTAATGTGTGGCA
>DNMA01000174.1:438-3696 GCA_003489505.1 Legionellales bacterium
TTTGCTGATTTAATGTGTGGCAGTGGTACCATTGTCATTGAAGCAGCTCTCATGGCTTGTAAAATTGCTCCCGGTTTACTTCGACAAGATCAGGCTTTTCCAAATTGGCTTCATCATCAGCCTAATTTATGGGAGAAATTAAGAAAAGAGGCTATTGCTCAACAACAAAAACCTAATATTGCTTTTTATGGCAGTGACATTCAAGGCAAAGCCATTGAAAAAGCTAGAGAAAATGCATTCAGAGCAGGCGTTGACCACCTCATACATTGGTCACAACAAGCTATCAATACGACTCATTCCGTTGAAGATTTTACTCCGGGCTTATTAGTCATTAACCCTCCTTACGGTGAACGCCTCGGTGAACAGCTGGATTTAATACCGACTTATCAAGACCTTGGGCATACCCTTTTTCAACAATTTCACAATTGGCAAGCAGGTATTCTTACCAGCGACCCCATGCTTGCTAAAGCGATAGGCCTTCGTTCTCATAAAAGTTATTCATTTTTTAATGGTTCTATTCCTTGTCAACTCTATTGCATTTCCCTGGATGAAAAAAATCAGTTGAAGCAAGGTTCAGACCAAACACTCAGTGCACATGCACAAATGCTTGCAAATCGTTTACAAAAAAACTTTAGTCATTTAAATAAATGGGCTCAACGCCAAAATATCGAGTGCTATCGATTATATGATGCTGATTTACCCGAATATGCTTTTGCCATCGATAAATATGGTGATTATTTTGTTTTACAAGAATACATGCCGCCGAAAGCTATCCCTGATCATGTTGCTGCAAGCCGACGTCTAGACATGATGATGGTGATTCCGCAAGTTTTTAAAATTTCTGCACACCAACTCATTATTAAACAACGTAGACCTCAAAAAGAAAAACAATATCAAAAAACCGATAACAAAAAACAATTCATTACCGTACACGAAGGACAAGCAAAGTTTTATCTCAATCTTCATGATTATCTCGATACTGGCATTTTCCTTGATCATCGCATTCTTCGACTAGAATTTGAAAAACTTCGCCCCATGACAAGGTTTTTAAATCTATTTTGTTATACCGCCACCGCCAGCGTTCAGGCAGCATTAGCAGGTGCTTATACCACCAATGTGGATTTATCTAATACCTATATCAATTGGGCTACTCAAAATTTCCAGCTCAATCAAATTCCTCCCAAAAAACATCAGTTTATTCAATCCGATGTTTTTGAATGGCTCAAATCTGCCCAAGAAACTTTTGATGTGATTTATATGGATACCCCAAGCTTTTCAAATTCTAAGCGAATGAAAGGAACCTTAGATATCCAAAGAGACCATGTCTTCATGATACGTTTAGCATTAAAACGCTTACACCCTGAAGGTCGACTATATTTTTCAACTCATCTTCGCAGTTTTAAATTAGATGAATCTATTCAAGAGTTTGCAAAAGTTCAAAATATTAGTCGAAAAACATTAGATGAAGATTTCAAACGTGATCCTAAAATTCATCAATGTTTTATTATCGAACCCTTAAGCTCAACCTAAGGTAATTTTTGTTAAAATAAATAAAACATTACCGACATTATCTGTTCCAGGTACATAAGCTCCCATGACCATTAAGTCCTTATAGTTGACTGAAATTAACGGGAGTGCTCCTGGAAATGGAAAATTATTTAAAATATCACTTCGGGCAGTGACCATTAAAGTAAAACCCAGCCCAATCCCTGTATTTTCAGTAGGATGCAAAGTAAATAAATAACCATAGCCACCCATGGGCTGCACATTTTTATGAGAATCAAGAAAAGCAATGGCGTAAAGGCCCTGCCAGTTTTGGTGCTCATCCCAAATGCCTTTGCCAATTCCGCCACCCCAGGCCAATTCATTGTAAGAGGACACTTTATTTGAATCATAAGTCCAGCGATTATGCCAAGCATAATTCGTGACATATAAATCACCACGGCCTTCATACCAGATTTGAAAAAGACGTGCTTTGGTATTTTCCCAAAAATTTTTAAATGGGTGAGATGGGGCCTTAGAAAGTGCCCATGTATGGGTGGATACCCATAAAAAAGAAATGAATACGATAAAGCATCGTGCTCGCATTATCATTCGTTCCCTGAATTAATCAATTAACTATATCAAACGACTCGCTTGAATCATGATCTGAGCAGTCCAGTGCATCATCTGTTGAATTTCACGAGGAAGACGTTGTCCACCACGTACAAAGGCATCCTCTGCATGACTTAACTCATCAGCATACATTTTTGCAACAATTGCACGAGATTGCAAATCATCTTTCGGCAAAAGCTGTAAATGACCAGCCAAATGTTGTCCAACTTGCTCTTCTGTAGCAATCACAAACCCTAAACTAGTTTTATCGCCAATCATTGAGGCGACCAGTCCAATCATAAACGCTCCACAATACCAAATAGGATTAAAAACACTGGGACGAGCATCTAAATCTTTCAAGCGTTGATAACACCATGCATAGTGGGATAATTCTTCATCCGCTGCATGTAAAAAATAGTCTTTTAAATCTTTTTTTCTTGCCAAAAGCATTTGGCCTCGATAAAGACCTTGAGCTGCAACCTCTCCCGCAAGATTCACCCGCATCATGGCTGCAGATTGATGTTTTTCAAATGAATTTAAATGTGTAGTAGGTAGAGACTGTGCTGGATTATCTTCCTGGCTTTGTTTTGGCCAAACAGGCACTAGCACTCTCAAGAGCTTATCAAATTGAATAATACCTTTATCAAGCCAATTACGCATAGGTGTCATGGAGTTCAGTATGAGTTTCTACCGATTTGGTGATACAAAGCGAGGCGTATTGAGATGGAACCTGTTCAATGGGTCCAAAATACTCAACATGTCCGGCATTTAAAACCAAAACTTTGTTACAAAATTCTTCAATCAAACTTGCAGAATGACTTGCAAATACGACAATACGAGAATTACTCATTAAAGATACCATGCGCTCACGGGCTTTACTCAAAAAATCAGCATCACCAGCACCAAAAATCTCATCAATCAAAAGAATATCAGGTTGAATGGCAGAACTAATTGAAAAAGCCAATCGCACCATCATCCCCGATGAATAAGTTCGAACTGGCATGGATAGGTAATCACCTAAACAAGAAAAATCAGCAATCTCTTGGGTTTTTTGCTTAATTTCTTGTCTACTTAAGCCAAGCATCAAGCCACGCATATATATATTTTCATAACCGGTACTTTCTGCTTCGATACCAGACATCAAATCCAGCATAGAAGAAATTT
>DNMA01000165.1 GCA_003489505.1 Legionellales bacterium
CCCAACCAATAAAAATAAAACCAATTGCACTTGCTGCTTGATGTGCTGTTAAATTCCAGCCGTATTGCAAAAATGCAGGACCATAAGATTCACCAATCACCGCAGTGGGTCCAAATAAGCAACCCGCATAAAGTGCATTCATCCAAATTTGTTTATGACTAAGTACAATCTTTAAAGAATCCATAATTGATAAAGCATGATTTTTACTGCGTTTGACTTTGGCCATAGATTCATGATCATGAATAAAGCGATATAAGAAAAGTGCTAATAATAAAAACAAGCCTGACAACCAATACATACACTCACGCCAACCCAAAGCATGAGACATCAAGGCAATAGGCGCTTCACCAGCGGCAGCCCCAAGCATTCCTAAAGCTTGAGTCAAACCTGCCAATAAACCTAACATCGCAGGGGGGAACCAAGCCGTGGCTAATCTCAAAGACGATATAAAAGCAAATGCAGCACTAAAACCAATTAACATTCTTCCTAAAGCGGCCATCCAGAGACTATCAGCCATACCAAATATAATACAACCTAGGGCTGTTAAAATGGACATACTGGTTAAAAGTTTTCGGATACTGATGCGGTCAACTAATAAACCGACAGGTATTTGCATTAAGATGTAGGGAATATAAAAAGAATAGGTTAATAAACCAAATCCAGATTCACTGATGTCAAAAGCAGACTGTAAACTTTGATGCATCACACCAGGGGCAACACGAGCCATATAATCTGAAAAATAATAAAGAGCAGCCAGGCCCCATACCAACCAAGCCATCCCTAAACTATGCTTTAATTCTTTTTTCATGCAATCTCAATCCAGAACTCAAAAACTTATAAAACAAAAGAAAAGCTGAATCCATAGTAACCAGTTTCCCATGGGATTGCAATAAAAATATCTCAAAAACCATCACATGTATCTTATTTAAAATAAGAAGAATTATAACCTTTAATCAATTAGTTATAAAATTTTATTTCTGGTTTTATGGATTGAATTTCCAAATAAATATACTGTTATTTTAAAATCAATAAGATTGGATTTTGACATCAACACTACATCTAGTATTCGATTAAAAATCGAAACAATATTGATATGCAAATTGTCAAGAAAGTGTAAAATTTGCCAAAAAAGAGTTTTTTTTTCCTGGTTTTCGATAAACTAAAACTATTCCCTTTGTAAAAAAACTTTCCGAGGATGGAAAAAATGGATACTAATATTGAAGGTGATTTAAAACTTAAACTCCACATTGAATTTCCTGATCTCGAAGATTGTTATGTGGACGGATATGCCTGTGCACTTGCAGGAATTCATGAATCAACCAATCCTTATGAAGAAGACTGTATTGAAGGTCAATACTGGTCTGAAGGCTGGTGGTCAGGTTTTTATTCTGAAAAAGCCTTATTCAATTTAGATGGCGCGGTCATTGACAAAACTCAACCCAAACCTGAAGAACATAAAGTCGCAAACATGATTGTAAGAATTCTTGAGATTTCAGGGGTTATAGCTGTATCTGCATTAGTTGGCTATCAAATCTGGGATTTAGTGGCCTAAATGATTTTCACCACCGCAGGTGATAAGAGACTCATTTTAATTTTAAATCAATTACTTTTCTAAAATCGAAATTGGTTTTTCGATTTTAGAAGTTTTTATTTGATTAGAGAATTACTTGCTCTCCATCATTCCTTTGATTTTAGCAACCATCGTTTTGAGTTTTAAAATTTCTTCAGGATTAAATTCTTTATAAGTTGGGGCTCCTGGATTTAAAGCGACTGTGACATCATCACCTAAGCCTGATAATAATTCCACGCCTGACAACTCATACATATCAATTTGTGCTAAACTATCTGCAGCCCAATGAATCAAAAATTCTTTTTGACTAAACACAGGTAAAAAGATATGACCTTCTTCTTCTAAAAATAAAACCCGCGGCTCGTCTCCAGAATCTTTTTCTATCGGTAAAAATAAAGAGCTTTTTAAAAAAGTAAAATAAGCTTTAGTTGCCGCCCCTTCTTGTCCTTCTTCAGCGATGGCTTTAGTTATTGCATCTTCTAATGATAAGTGAGACATTAAAAACCTTTTTAATTCAAAAAATCAAACTTTAACTGAAATGACTGAAAAGAACAAATATATTTCAAAAAATAATCATAAAAATTTGATATAATATACTCCAATCTATTTAAAGGAGGTTTCAATTGCGACAGACAGAACAACTTATCCAATTCATTGAAAACAACTCGTTAATACCAACACGCAAAGCAATTCTAGATGGCGCTGATGTGAATAAATTAATAATATTAACAGAAGGCAACCATCGAGAATATTTTACGCCACTCAAATTGGCCATCCAAAATAAAAATGTTTCAATAATTGAGTTATTAATTAATCATGACGCACATGTTTTAAATACCAAAAAATTTTTAAACCGCAGCGACTGTAAATTTTTAGAAGATGTTTTATCTAAACTGATGATTGAAGAACTTGCTAAAGTACCTATTAATGTTCGAAAAGTCCAAAATTTTTTAAACATTGGGGCAAGCATTAATTATTCTGAAAACCCATTATGGACTTTATGCATTAATGCGCGTTTATCAGAATCTGAGCGCTTAATGATTTTTGAATTACTTTTAGAACACGAAAAACCCCAACCCCATATCGTTGAAAAA
>DNMA01000137.1 GCA_003489505.1 Legionellales bacterium
TTTTTTCTAATAAAACGTTACGACCACGTGGACCCATTGTTACTTGTACAGCATTTGCCAAGCCATTTACACCCACTAACATTTGGTGGCGTGCATTTTCAGCAAATTTTAATTCTTTAGCCATGTATATCTCCTCAAGCTACAAAATTACTTCTCAATTACTGCCATGATGTCGTCTTCACGCATCACAATTAATTCTTCACCAGCAACTTTAACTTCGTTACCTGAATACTTACCAAATAAAACAGCATCACCGACTTTAACCGCTAAAGCACGGGTATCGCCGTTGTCTAAAGGTTTACCGTTACCAATAGCAACGATAACGCCACGGCTTGGCTTTTCAGTTGCGCTATCAGGGATAACGATACCACCAGCAGATGTTCTTTCTTCTTCTTGACGACGAACCACAACACGGTCATGTAATGGACGAATTTTCATACTTATTTTCTCCTGCATACAATAAACTTCAATCGAAGTACTGACATATACAGCACTTATGAAATGAAATATGGGGCAAGTTTATGGTTTTTTCAAGGGGAAAACCAAAAAAAAAATTGTTTTTTTTTCATCCACAACTTACAATAGCATTACGATTTACACATGATGAAAACATTTTGACATGCAGACTTTCAAAAAATCACTCTTATTTATTTTTAGTTTCCTTTTTTTTCTATCTAGTTTTGCAGATAGCCCTAATGCCAAAAGTGTTTTCAAACTCAAGATGAGCGCTGGTTCAAACAATATTGAACTCCTCTGGGATATACAGCCCGGCTATTTTCTTTATAAAGACCGCATCAAAATCTCAGGATACCCTAACATCAGCATGCCGGCGGCCCTCAAGCACCGTGACCGAATGGGTAACATGCATGACATTTATCGTCATCAACTTCATTTGAGCATTCCTTTTCATGAAACGACCAAGGTAAAAATTACCTATCAAGGTTGTAGTGATAAAGGAATTTGTTTTCCACCTCAAACGCAAAAACAGACCTTTGTTTATCAAGCGCAAAAACCTTTTATCTGGATACTCTTAAGCTTTTTAGGTCTAGGTGCCCTTTTAGCTTTTACACCTTGCGTTCTTCCTATGCTACCGGTCATGACCAAAGTCGTTTTAGGTCAGCAACAGCATAGTAAAAAACAAATTTGGGGATTAGCCATTGCTTATGTATTAGGAATGTCTTTGAGTTATGCACTAGTGGGCGCTGTCTTGTCTCAAGTTGGGAAAAATTTATTTATGCTCATGCAAAACCCTAAAATGACTCTTGGAATGGCTGGGGTTTATACCTATTTTGGCTTGGCAACACTTGAATGGGTCAAAATTCGTTTACCACAAAGTCTGCAGTCTAAAACCCTACAGTTTCGTTCACATTTACAATCTGGGCGTTATGGATCAGCTCTCTTAATGGGTAGTTTATCATTACTGGTCTTATCACCTTGTGTCACCGCTCCTTTATTGGGGGCTCTTGCCTATATCACTCAAGTGGGTGAAGTATGGAAAGGCACACTAGCACTTTTTACCTTAGGCTTGGGTATGGGGTTGCCGTTGATGATTTTTGCTGTATCAGCAGGCCATTTACTCCCCAAAGCAGGCCGATGGATGGAAAATATTAAACTCTTATTGGCACTACTTTTATTTAGTGTCGCAGCACTTCTTGTTCAAAGAACCTTGAGCTTCCCATACAAAGATGTCCCATGGATTGCTGTGATGCTGATTGCAGCTTATTTGATGCGCCCTCAAGGGCATTTAGGCATGGCTAAAAATATTCGGCTCATCTTTATCTTTGCTGTGCTGCTAGAATCTTTATGGGTTTGTTATGGATTAATCAACCCTCAATATCTCCCTTGGCCATTTCAAAAGCCGCAAAATCCAACACATGAAATGCATATGCAGCATGAACTTCAAATGGATAATGTATTTGCAAAAACGCAAAAGCCTGTCATTCTTTATTTTACAGCACAGTGGTGTGCAACCTGCCAATATCTGGAAAAAAATGTTTGGTCTAATCAAGCCTTGCAACCTCTTTTCCAAAACT
This sequence comes from Legionellales bacterium, assembly GCA_003489505.1. Taxonomy (GTDB): domain Bacteria; phylum Pseudomonadota; class Gammaproteobacteria; order Legionellales; family Legionellaceae; genus UBA2653. Next base: position 2,034 of record DNMA01000137.1, read on the forward strand.
ACAAAATCATCAAAATTGATTTAACCCACAATAACCAGAATACCCAAAACATTATGCATCAATTTGAGGTTGTTGCGCCCCCAACCGTCATTAAAATCAAAAGTATGCACGATAAAAACATACTCAGACTATCAGGTGAAGAAATTACGGTAGAGCATCTTCAAAAATGGATTCAGTAACCCAGTATCCATTTAATAGAATATCTCGACCAAGGACAGGGTATATTGCATTTTATATTGCCAAATAGTGTGGCGTACCCAATAGGTTTTGGAATGTTTTTCAAAGTCTTGTAGCCAATCGGGGATTTCTTTGATGATTTCTAAACTGACCTGATATCTTTTAACATCAGGACTATGAAATAAAAAATCGCCAATGGGTGATGGTTTTTGAAATGAATAAACCCCTTTTAAAGCATTTTGTGTCGCTTGAGGGGCAATGGTTCGCGCATACATGAATAAATTCTCACCATTAAAAATTCTGACCTCACGATGTGGTGAGTTTTTTAATACATCCAAATGAAAACCTGACATTTTTCTAATGCGTGCGGTCGTGGAGTGACGATAAAATACCCATGAGAGCAAATCTCGAATATAAAATGGTAGTGCTTGTGAGCGTGTGGCGTTATCACAAGCATTGAGTACTTCATACTGCATAACTAACTCTCATATGACCCAATCGATTTAACCATAAACGATAATGTCCTATCTGAAATAATCCATTACAATGATTTTGATAAACTTTTGGATAAAATGTTAAACGTTGTGAGGGTATAAATCCATGCCATACCACTTCAATATTTGACCGAATGAAAGGCTTATATTGTCTTAAGATTTTTTCTTTTGAATACACCGCCCAAGCATTTTTCCAATTGCCAATAGGCTCTAAATAAAGTACCTCTTGACGTTTGACTGCCTCCCAACGCACCCAATCAATACTATTTTGTAAATCATGTACAAAAAGGGATGCTTCCTTATTTCGCATGATAGCTTGAAAAGATGGCCATATCGAAAAAATTAATATTTGAAAAACAAAAACCCCTAATAAAACTTCAACTAAACTAAATCCTAAACAGCGAGAATATTTTGCCATATTTTCCAAACATGTTTTTTAGTCAGCGGTTTTTGTAACCAACCTTCAGGACTTGGAGATATAAATATATTTGTATCCCAAGAACAATTGATATACTGAGGTTCAACACAAAGCCAAACTGTTTTAGGATTCAATTCATACATTAATTTTCTAACACTATCAGGATGAAATAAAAAAGAATGTGCCTTTGCTTCTGGTTTATCCAAAACAGCTACTGTTTTAATAAAGGATTTCCATAATTTCTGTGTAGACTGTGATAGATTTTGCATTAAAGGAAAAACACATAAGCAATTCAAATTTTTTTCATAAAACCAATGATAACGCTGCATTACCTCGGGCATACTCAAGGACGGATCAGATAATAACATTAAGCACCTTCTAAGCCATTGATAGGCTTAATTCTACCCCATTGTTTACAGCTTGGACAGTTCCAGTGCAATAATTTACCAGAAAAACCACAATGCTCACAACGATAGATGGGTTTTTTATCTAAAAACTTCAAAGTAATCGCACTAAGCATTTCCAATTGTTGGCGAACTTTTCCGTGAGCTGACTCCAAATGCCAGGAAATTAATTTATTCAAACCACGAATTGAAGGATATCTGGAAAGTTGTGAGGACACAAAATCAATGGCATCTTCGAGGCCTCGCTGTTCTTTTAAATGATCTGCAATAACAAAAATTGCAGATGTTCTTGGCTGCTCAATAATTAAGTGATGCATAAAATCAATGCATTCATCCCAATCATCTAGTTTCTGATAAGCTTCGACAATAGGCTCAATCACTTCGGGCGTAAAATCGGGATCATTTCTAGTAATCAAACGTAAGGCTTTAATAGCATTCCGATAGCGCTGATGATAAGCCTCCATTTGGGCAAATAATAAATTAGCACGCACTGATTTTGTATCATAATGAAGGGCTTGACGGATAGATTGATAAGCTTTTTCAATTTGCTGATGTTTAAGAGCTTGCTCTGCAATTTCGCAGTAATATTGTGAGGCAACCACATCACTTTTTTGCCCCAAGACCATATCAAGTTTTTTAACCACCTCGATGGCCTTTTCCCAGGCCTTTTCTTGCTGATAGATAGTCAATAAGCCATGCAAACTTTGTTTTTCTTGACTGCCACCGAGTTCTACCACTTCTAGAAATACTTTTTCTGACCTATCAAATAAACCCGCACTGAGATAATCTTGTCCTAATGCAAAGAGGGCTTCTTTTCTTTGAGCAAGGCTTAACTGGGGTCTTGCAATAATATTTTGATGAATGCGAATGGCCCTTTCCACCTCTCCACGTCGTCGAAACAAGCTGCCTAGTGCCAGATGTGTTTCGACGGTGTCATTATCCACTTCCAGTAATTTAATAAAGATATCGACTGCTTTATCGGGTTGTTCGTTTAAAAGATAATTTAAGCCTAAGACGTATTCGCGAGTAATATGCTGACCTTGTAAATATTCTTTTTTAGTATTTTGTTTTTGAGCTACATACCAGCCAGACCAAGCGGCTGCTGGTAGCAAAAAAGGCCATAACACGATCATTGAACTACCTCATCTCAACATTAATGTGAATCTTGAATCGGAATGGAGCGTAAATTTTTAATTTCTTTTTCGAGCATACTCACTTGGTTTTTACTGCGTACATACTGACAACGCAAGTGCCAATAACGCCCTAAAAATACTAAAGCACCTAATAATAAACCCAGGCCAATACAAACAATCATGATAAAAGCCAAAGGTAATTTAAAACTTTGCCAATATAAATTTAATAGAACCTCATTAGAATTTAATGCAGAAAAAGCCAAAGACACTATGATTAAAACCAAATAAAAAAATAAAAAGAATATGCGCATAATTCATCGACCTTTTTAGTAATATTTATATTGTGAATACACTACCCAAAACATGCAAGCATTTAATTAAGATTTTTAGTCGTGTAGGCGAGTAGACGTTTGATTTCGCCAATCAAATAAAATGGAATTGAAAGAATTGTCCCATCATACGATAAAGGCTGCATAGAAACTTTAACACCCGGATAAATATTTTTTTCTTGCATCAAAATTTGTAAAGATTTTAATTGGCCTGTTGAACCTGCTTTTACCTCTATGGGTATTATTTTTGAATCATAAGCTTGAATATAATCAACTTCTGCCATACTAGATTTTTTATCACGATGCCAAAAATACAAATTTGGAGATTCTGAACATGAGTCGTAAGCAAGAAGTTCCTGACCAACAAATTGCTCAGCAATAGCACCTCGATTTACCATGACAAGATTTTCATCAAGCCATAGCTCAGCAGACATTCGACTAGCTCGAACCATCAAACCAACATCAAGAAAGACTATTTTAAACTTCTTTTCATTGATTAAGCTTATCAAAGGTAGTCCGGATGCTGTTGTATTATAAATTAAATATAAGAGTCCTGCATGCTTGAGAAGATCCAGGGCTAATTTAATATTTATTGAACGAGCATCTTTATCTATATTTGCATATTTTACCTTTTCGCCAACCAACCCCGGTGTTTTTTCAAACACACGTTGTATGTATTGAATCTGACCATGTCTGGTATATTTAGCAAAATCCTGGCGATAGGTAGACATTAAAATTGTCTGTTGTAATTGAGCCTCTTCAAGATCATACCCTGATGATTGGTTTTGTTGCAGATATGCTTGTAATACAGCCGGCATTCCACCCAAGACCATATATTGCCTCACTAATTTTAATAGCTTTTGATGAACAGATTCAGGAATAGAAGAGTCCAAATCTATTTGTTCGATAAAGTTTCGTAACTCTGAGTAACCCATTGCCTTTAAAAATTCCTTGAATGACAAGGGTTTAAGATAAAGTGATTGCACACGACCAACGGGCATACGAAAATCTTCTTGATGAAGCGTAAACTCTAACAAAGAACCAGCACCTATGACATGCAATTCAGGATACTGTTCTTTGAAATATCGTAATGAACGAATGGCATTTGGGCAATCTTGAATTTCATCCAAAAAAAGTAAAGTTTTTCCAGGGATAATTTTTTGATTAAGCGATAAGGACAAAGCCATCACAATTTCATGGGGATGCAAAGTATCAAAACATCGAGCGAGTAGTGAATCTTGTTCAAAATTAACTGTCACCAAGTTATCAAAATGTTCTCGACCAAATTGAGTGACAATATATGATTTACCAACTTGACGCGCCCCCCTCAAAAGTAAGGGCATACGATTACTTTTAATTTTCCAATCTAATAAATTCTGCTCAATATCTCTATCCATTTTATCACCTTGATTGACAAAACACCCTTGTATTTTAGCATTTTTTTTGACAAAATACAGGGGTGTTTTAGCAGAATCAACTTTTAAGTCACACAAAATCACTAAAGTTGACAACCTTTTACACAGAAGGTCTATACTTAAATTGTAAAGAAGTATGGAGTTGATGATGAACAAATTAATCGTGTTTTTAATGGTTTCTTTCCTCAGCAGTCTATGCTTTGCAGATGAATGTAAGAAAGAGTGCAATCTAAAATATCAACTCAATCATTCTCAGCTAATCAAATTATGCGATGACAATAAACGAGGACTTATTGCTAAACAAATTTGCATCAGTAAAGCACAGCAAAAAGCGAATAAAGACCATAGAAAATGTCTGGAAAAATGTCCAAAGATTAAAGAATCTTAAATGATGATAAAATTTAAGATAAAAAAAACCCGCCGAAGCG
>DNMA01000011.1 GCA_003489505.1 Legionellales bacterium
ATGTAATAGATTAGAGCCCCGGTTATCTAAATTTTCAAATGAAAGGTCAGAAAATATATTTTTAAGCATCACAATACGCTCAAAAGCTTGTGGAGATTCTGTCAGCAATTTTGCAAAAAGATGTTTTTGTTCTGAATTTTTAACATTAACAAGGATCCTTGGGTTATTAAATGCTGTCATCACCGAATTTCTTTTTTCAGCTGAATAGTTTTGATAACAACAATTTTCAAGAAAATGGAGTAATGGCTGACCATGGACTAAAATATTTTTATCAATACCTAATCGGTCAATGATATACGTGATATCTGGATTAAATTCGGCTAGCCAGTTAGGGTATTCTTTCTGATGGGTTTCTAAAAAATTCAGCAAGTAAGTGACAAAATCAGGACTTAATTTAACTTGGCTTTCTAAAATAATATAATTAATGAATGTGTTTCTTTCCTTTGTAACATCACAATTGTAAGCCAAAAAGTGTGGATGAAAATCAAACAATCCTAATCGAGCAATCAGCGCACTATGATTTTTTTTCAATAATTGGACGGTGATTTTAAAAGCAATTTGTGGTGGTACTTCAGACCAGTTGACTGTAAAGGTTTGAAAATGACTATGCAATAATACAAACTTATTTTTTTCAATTTGATTCAGTAAGATGATACTTTTTTTAAAATTACTTGTGATTGCAGTATTATCCATCATCCACATCAACGCGATATCAGCGCTATGTTTTAATGCATGTAAGAAATAAGAGACTTGTAACTTTTCAAAATCAGTAAATTTTAGGTTTAGCTCGTTATATAAAAGATCTAAAAATTTAGGTTGATTTTTTTCAACTGCCATATAATAAGAGCCAAATACTGGACCTTTTAATACTGGAAATTCTGCAAGCTTTTCTTTTACTAAATCAATATACCCTTTAAAAAAGGCATGATTTAATGGGATTTGATGATGCATGTCAAATAATTTGGGGTTTGCAATCATTTCATCTAATTGAAGACCTGCAAACCGAGGTTCTGTTAACAATTCGTGTAACCAGTCAAATTCATCAGTTTGACAAGCTAAATGTGCAATAGTTTCGCCTTGTTGATTGATAGCACTAAGGTCTGGGTTAAACTCCAGTAATTTAATAATGGCATCCTCTTTTTTCAATTGAATGGCAACCATTAGTGCATTTTCACCCACCTCATTTTTTAGATTTACCCATTCAGGTTTAACGCTTAATATTCTATCCATTAAATGGATTTCATTATTGATCATTGCCCAAAATACTGGAGGATAAAATTGAGAGTATCTATTTTGGTTTTCTAATAAATAACAAAATACTTCTTGAGAAATGCTTGGATTGATATAAGGAGGGCGCTGTGTAAAAATATGGTAGCTAAAAGGTTGAAGATTTTGAAAGATTAAACCTAAAATTTCGATGGCTTTTGGTTTAGTACAAACTTGTTCTATAAATGAATCCTCATCATTCGTTGGAGATTGCAATGGACGTCCAGCTCTTTCTAAAAACAACAATTGTTGGACGAGTATCTTAGGTCTATCATGGTACTTATTAACCAGCCATGCTCTGAATGTCATGCTATATGATTTCTCAATTTGGTCTAAACTGAGTGATGCCATCCCTCTCATGTATTTTTCATGCGCTTTGACTTTGATTGGAGAAGGGGCGCTCGCTGGAACACATTGATAAGATTTTTTTGCTAATTCTTGAACTTCAAGCCAAGTTTGTTCGAATATGGTTTCTTGAGGAGTGCGCATAGTACTTTATAAAATTACATAAAGTACGCATTATACACAATTTTAAAAAAAGATCTTAATTTGGCCACATAAAAAAATAAAATCAAAACAATCTGAAAGAAGTTTACTCAAAATGAATTTTATTGTTGGTAATACGGACTGATTGGGTTAATTTAGGGTATTTTGATGTTAATTAAATTTTGTAATTTATTGATTGAACAGATTTCAATTCAGCTAAGATTGATGTGATTGATTGATTATCAGCGTATATTTCGAGAAGCCATAATCAATTTGAAGCTCATATTTCAAGAGATTATTATGAAAATATACCTAATCTTTATATTTTTAATGATATCTTTGTCAAGCCAATACACCCCCAAGTTGGTCATTTTCAGAGCCTCTATGAGGGAGTTTCTAGTCAATGTTGCGGAAGTAATAAAAGGAGTCATGATGCAGGTGACCCTAGCTACCCATAATAAAAAAAGCAAAATGATCAAATTATTATCAAAAAGCAAATAATTAGTGTATAATAAATATATATTTTACGCATTAATAAAGGGGTTGATGATGTCTGGTAATGTCTATGAAACAAACAAACAGAATATTATAGCTGCTATGGATGCAGTAATTAATAAGTTAGATTTAGATGAGGGTTCTCCCAGAAAAGTTAAAAGAGTTCTTTTAACTGAAATTAAAGATTTATATGACGTTGCGGGAGGACAAACCCAAGAAAATTTTGAATTATTTGTAAAAATTGCGAATACTCATACTGGTTTTAATCTTGGTGGAAGTACCGAATCCTTAAAACTTTTCGAAGAAAAACTTAATGGGTCACAAGTTAGTTTGTCAGTAAATAAAAATGAAAGATTTGATAACATAGATGAGGCACAAAAAGCCATAAAAAATCGAGCACGATTAATTGCTCAACCAGTTCAGGAAGTTGTATTACAACCTGACCCAGCCCAAGCATTGAGGGACCATCAAGCTGCTCATCGAGCATTACTTGAAGATGAAAAATCT
>DNMA01000016.1 GCA_003489505.1 Legionellales bacterium
GTGGGGTTTATGCTTTTTTAATCGGAGCAATCCATATTACCAAAAATGATAATACAAGCAATTTCTTTGTCAAATGGAGAGATTTATACGCATCATGCTCAAAAAGTTTTGATAATAGAATTAATTTAGATGCGTACTTCCAAAAAATTCAAAATTATACTCCTCAAGAATTATCAAGGTCTGATGAAATAAAAAAACTCATGTGGACCTTGCGTCAAATTATGTATCAACACATCGAAGATAATTATCCAGATGAAAACCTCAAACATCATAAAATATATGAAGATTTACTGCCATTTCGAGAACTATTCAATCTGGTTGAAATTTACTCTAAGCCTTACATTGGACATCAAGAAAGAAAAGATTTGGAAGCAAATTTATTATCTGGTTCTCGATTTTTCAAAGAATTAGCAAAGGAAATAATTAAAATAGAAAAAAACGATACGAATAAGCAATACATATTAATTTATATTGCTTTGAGGGAATATAAAGAAGAATTCTTGGCGCAGTACAAGGAAATATTGACAAAAAAACATACATGGTTAGCTCCGATTCATTTACAACTTCTTGCAAAAATTTTTAATTTACCTTGCACATTTCAAGTAGAGTCAAGGCCACTCAATTATCGATATGATGGTAGACCTTTTATTCATTTTAAGCATGTAAATGGGAATCATTGGAGAGTATGCTTATTCAATCAAAATGATTATCAATCTAAAGCTCAAGAGTTGAGTCAAGAAAAACGAGTTGAATATCAAGGTGTTATAAATTCGATCAAGGATAAGGCCCCAGAATTATTTGAAAGTTTACAAGATAAATTAAATCATTTAAGGCCTTATCAAGTTCATTATTTTGCTGAAGTGATTGATTATGTCGGATATTATGATAGGGCTAATGAATCTGAATTGTATAAACAATTGCAGAAATCTCGATTGGAAAGTAAACTAGCATATGAAAGTATTGAGTCTCTTATTGAACTTAAAAAAGCTGAAAACCTTTATTATCTAGATGCTGACAAAGTGTATGAGGATAAAGTCTCTCAATACACTCTAATGTTGAAAAGCCTAAAAGATAATCCCGTCCTTCCACCCACTCAAAAGTTGAAAAGCCTAAAAGATAATCCCGTCTTTCAATCCACTAGAAATCCGAAAATTCAAATGGATGCTCACAAAACAAAATCATATGGTTTTTTTGGGGCGGGAATTGGATTGACTGCTGGCGTGGTAGTTGGCATCACTTGCCCAAGCTTTATTCAGAGTCTGGCTGTTCTTATCGGTTGCGTATCAGGTACTGTTGCGCCCGCTATAGCATTAATCATTGTTGCAGCAATGTTATTGGGTTTTATTGTTGGAAGATTGTTTGAGTCTTCGCCTCAATTATTAGACCTTAGGTCATGATTTCTTTTCTGCACAGATCTCGATGCTGGCATTGTTGGCAATGTGAAGCAGCAATCGGTGTTGGGGAGCAAATTCCGGTTTTAAATTCAGTGATTAGGTTTTGAAGGGTAAAAAGCCAGGTCTGCTGCATTTGCACCCAATCCTCTTTAGATATTTTCATATTAGGTAATTCAACATCGTTGGCGCCTAAACCACTTGTCTTAAACTCTTGTGGTTTGATGCCTAAAAACATCAGATATTGAATATTAGCCTGCGCTAGTGCATACATTAAAATTTGCGGGTGAATGGGACGCTCATCATACCAGGGCAGGGGGCTTGGGATGCTGGATTTATAATCAATCATCAACAACGCCCCATTATCTAATTCATCCAGTCGGTCATAGCGTAATTTAAACGCCCACTCATCAATTTCAAGATGAAGGGTTTCTTCAAGACCTTTCACTTTAAAATGTGGACGATTTTTATCAAACTCTAAAACAGGTTGAAGGTTTTTAAGTAATTGTTGCTTTTCTAAATCTTTTAAAAGCTTATCCATCGAATAAGGACGGTCTTTGGAAAACTCTTCTAAGCTTTTTTCAATGGCAGTTAAACAAATAAAATCGAGCTCTTCTGCTGACTTGGCCAGTAGTTCTTTTTGGTCTTTTAAGTTTGACCAAATATATTGCAGGGCGCGGTGCACGATGCGCCCACGCTCACTGGCATTGAGCCCAATATCTTCTTTGTTGAGTTCTTTTGTTTTCAGTCGATACTGCGCAAAAGCATGAAAGGGGCATTTTGCAAGACTTGCCAGGATTTGATAGCCGCCTTGAGGAATACTTTGCTCTTTCGGATAAGGAATACAATAAGTCTGTTGATAGGTTTCCAATTGGGGTAAGCATTGTTCAATGCTACGGGCTTGGTAGGCTACCCAATCAGGTAGTAAAGGTGATGGCCATAAAGGCTCTTGCTGAACTTTTTGTGCATAGGAAATCACAATGGGTAGATGGGGATGGGCATGAATAAAACGATTGAGCATTCGTTGCCCCATCTCAAATTCTTTATCACGTTGGGTTCTGGCCAGACCCTGTTCTTTTTGCCAATGAATGGGCAAAACCGGTGAAAAACTTGGGCTTTCAGGCACCAAGTGGCTTTGAAAGTGACAAATCCATAAAGCATCACCACAAAATCCAGAAGCCTCTAACCAACCCATGATATGGATGCCATGATAATTTTGTGGCGGCTGATGAATTTGTTCTTGGCAGTTTTTTTGTAAATGGTTCAAAGCATCATCCAGACTGAGCTGGGGGACTATACAAGATGCTGTTTGAAACTGTTCAATACAATCAAAAAATTTACCTAAAACCTGATGAGTTTCTTCTTCAAGAGGGATGATGCCAGGGAAACCAAAAAGTGCCAGACGTTTGGCAAAAAGCTCTATCCATTCTGAAGGAGAGGTATGGTTGGGGAATGATTGTAAATTTTTTAAAACCGGTAAAGCCTCCTGACAGTGTTTGACAAAAATATCAAAAGGAATTTCAGGTTCTTGAAAAATCGCATGATTTAAAAGTTCTTGTCGCTCAGGGTGTGCATTGATAAAAGGCGAAAGTAGTAAAACTTTACAGGTCTGTTTATTTAAATTGGTTTGCGGGTTAATACTTAAAAGACTTAAGGCATGTTTGATAATCGGAAAATGGTATAGAGGCTGCCCTAAGGAAAAATGCAAGTCTTTTTCAGGCAAGTCTAAGCGAAGTCTTTTTTGTAAAAAAGCAGCATTTTGGCTGAAATCAGGCACCACCACCCCAATTCTTTTTTTGCCACTGCTTTGGCAATCTTTAACCCATTCAATCATTTGCTCTAATTCATTATTTTCATCTGAGGCTGCAAAAACTTGATGGGGACTTTGAGCGTTTTGTTGCTCAGGAAAATCAAAAAAGGCTTGTTCGATGCCTAAATGTTCTAAATATTTTTGAAGCTTTGCTTGTTGAGGATGAAAACAATCAAAAAATGCCCAAGTGATTTTGGAGCTTGCAATGGGGTAGGGGTGCTCTAAAAGGGCATCAGCGAGTTTTGCTGGTGCAATCCAAAGATTTTTTTCTAATTCTTTTTCTAAGGCAATAAAGGTTTCTTGGAATAACTCAGCAGCAGGTGTGTATAAAAAATCAGATCCCAGCGGTGGGCTTAATGCCAGCGCACAGTTTTTGTAAGCGGCAATACTTTGTTTAATCTCAAAATGATTGAAAGCTCTGGGAGAGATTGATTGAGAGATTTTTTTCCATAATAAATAAAACTGCCAAGGTGATAACAAAGTTTTGTGAATGGCAAAAGGGTTTTGAAAACAAAGCTCATTCAACCAGTTTTTTAAAAAAGACTCATAAGAATAACATTGAGCTTGAATTAATACTTTTTGATCTTGGCTTTTTGCAAAGTTCCAAATAATTTCTCGCTGAAGACGATTAGTGGGTGTAATAACCGTTTCACCATTTTTAAGCGCATCAATGAGTTGGGAAAGTTGCATAAAAAGTGTTATGAGAATAAAGAGAAAATTATAGCGATTACCTTACGATGAAACAAGCTTAGTCATCAGCTGAATCATAAATATAGTAGATAAGATGGTGTCTTAAGTAGATAGCTGCAAGACCAGCTAGAATGCCAAGCCAAAATTCAACTAATAAAAAGGTTTCTATTAAAATGAGGACATAAAACTTAGAAATAATGATTAAATTGAGTTGCGGAGTAAAAGTGCTATGCTCAGTCAAGTAGAAATAAATAAACCCCAAATCATAAAAAGGAAGTGCTAGGATAGTCATTAACCATCCCCAGACAAAAACTTTCCATTTATATGGTTTGGGGCAATGGATGATTTTTTCACCAAAAATTGCACCAAAAACTGAAGCTGTAAACATTGCCAACAGCGTTCCTTCAAACAGAGGTATCACTTGGTACACGCCCAGTGCATAGAATGTAGCATCAAGGCATAGTGTAAACACTACGGCTAACAAGCCGAAG
>DNMA01000048.1 GCA_003489505.1 Legionellales bacterium
CTAGAAATAAACAAAGATTGTAAAATCTTGGAATTATTTTGAAGAACAATAGTTTATTAAAATCAAACAATACATCCTCTATTTGAATGTGCGCTAACGCACATCTATGAAAAACTATTTATGGCTAACTATCTAGAGACATATATAAGTAAAAAAAATATACTACATAGGGGAAAAAAATAATGACAAATTTAATGCAATTTTTTGTTGATGGAATCAGTTACGCATCTAGCCATATCGAATGGCTATATCATGCGTCAGACCGTAGATTTTTAGTCGAAAGAAGACTTTCTTCTATTCGTTAGCAAGCGTTATGTCATATGTATTATTTGTCTAAATACTATATAAATAAATTTGCCATACAGCGAAGATCTAACACACTCTAGAGCAATTATATAATTGTAATATATAAATTAAGAACGTAAAAATAAGAAACAAATCCTGCACGCGGTTAATATTGAATATAGCTCTATATATCCTATTTAATGAGGGTATATTTTTCCAAGTTGCATTGCGAATTTACAAGGGCTAAGCCATTAAATTCCATATTTCATTATTGAATAATAACTTTGATTAGTGTAATTATTGAGTTAGTGCCATGAGGGATAAGTATGAGCTTTGAATTAAATCCAGCTAAGACAACGTCAAGTGACATTGTTATTGGCATTGTAGGAAATGTAACTGGCAGTAGCGCAACCTGTAGAATTAATGCTACGGCCTTAAAGCAACTCCAAACAAGCCCTGAAAAAGTATTCAGAATGGCGGGGCTTGTCGGCAGTCAAGTTAAAATATCTTTAGATGATATATGGTTGATAGCAGATATTAGAGAGGTAAAGCGTTTTGTTGATGAAAAGGGTGATTGGATTGTTGCAGAGATAGATTTTTTAGGGGAAGGCGATAAGCTTGAAAATGGAAATTTAAAGAATTTTAGGAGAGCCGTTTCCTATTACCCTAGACCAGGCAGCAATGTGTATGCTGTCACTCAAGACGACTTGCGTCATGCATTCGCAGCTGATGATCGTTTTCATATAGAAATCGGCACAATACATCCTACTCTTGATGTTAGAGCTCCACTTTGTGTAGACGCCATGCTCGGAAAACACTTTGCTATCCTCGGCTCGACAGGAACGGGAAAATCAACGCTCCTGGCATTGATGCTTCATAAAATAGTAGAACGCTCGCCACATGGGCATATCGTTGTGATAGATCCTCATGGAGAATATGCAACCTCATTTAAGGATACGGGCGAGATTTTTAATATTGAAACTCTGAAGCTGCCATACTGGGTTATGAATTTTGAGGAACACTGTGAGGTTCTAATAAAAAATGATGGAAGGGACGCAGAGCAAGAAAAAGATGTTTTAAGAACATGCTTACTTTTGGCTAGATCAAGAAACAATTTAGCACAATCAGTAAAAAATTTAAGTGTAGACACTCCTGTGCCTTATTCCATGAATGATTTACTTTCAGTTATTAGCGACCAAATGGGTAAGCTTGATAACAAATCTGCAGCAACTCACTATATTCGTCTCAAAATAAAAATTGAAGAATTAACTAATGATCCTAGATATTCATTTATGTTTGATAGAACGCTGTTCTTCGAAACGTTAGAAAATATAATATCAACTCTTCTTAGGATGCCAGCCAAAGGTAAACCTATTTCAATAATAGATCTTTCAAGAATCCCATCTGAACTGATTAATGTTGTCGTTGCAGTACTCTCTAGATTGATTTTTGACTTTGCCATTTGGTCTCGCGCCGAAGAGCCAAAACCAATCCTACTTATTTGTGAAGAAGCTCAGCGCTATCTGCCATCAGATCGAGTTAATACAAATGCAGCTTCGCGTCGTATTCTGGAGCGAATAGCAAAAGAAGGACGTAAATATGGAGTATCCCTTGGTCTAGTCTCACAAAGGCCCTCTGATCTTTCAGAAAGCGCGTTGTCTCAATGTGGAACTATGTTGGCAATGCGGCTTAATAACGATCGCGATCAGGCAGTATTACGCAGTACAATGCCAGAAGTTGGAAGAAGTTTTGTTGAGGCAATTCAGGCCTTAAGAAATCGTGAGTGTATTATATGTGGCGAAGGCGTAACAATTCCAATACGTGTAAGAATTGATGAAATTGACGCAAAATACAAGCCATCATCAGAAAATCCAATTTTTAGCGAATTGTGGAATAAATCTACTGAAGAAACTGAAGCAATTAACAGAACAACTCATCGATGGATAAATCAGGAGTTCTAAACACCAGACTTTTTCATCAGTAGAGTAGACAAAATGCAATCAATAAAAGAACAAATTCAGAAAATGTCTGGCGAACAGTCCCCGGTTGTGGTGTGGCTGAAAGGCGGTGATAAAATTTTTGGAAGAGTTAAATTTATTGATAATGATTATTTAATAGTCGAGGTAACAGGAGAAATGTCTGAATTTCAAAGCTATAATGCTCTTATTTTGCTTGATCAGATTGCCGCCGTTGCTTGGACTATACCAAGAGATTAAGTTTTTCCATTTTTTGATAGTTATTTTTTGACTATTTTATGAATAAATGACTTATCATTATTAGGGAAGCTCTGAGATAATATAATGCCTCGATTAATTATAGAGCATTTAAAAATACAAAAATCATCAAGACCCATACTTATTGAAATGGATGGGAAGGTAATTGGTGATATTGCATATGGGCAAGTTAAAGATTTTTTTATATTTATAGGCGACCATGAAATCATAGCTAAGATCGGAAACAACAAATCAAATCCTATATCAATAAGCATTGAAGATAGAGAAATTATATCCCTACAATGCTGGTCGTCAGGGATAATTAATAAAATTATCGAACTTCGTAAAATACACCAAAAAAAACAAGTTAATCGATTTTCATATCAGAAAGATAATCTTAGTAATGACTATTCTACAAAAGAAGTTTCAAATATTATCGAGGCATCCTGGGCATCTATTTTGGGAGTACCAGAGGATGCTGGGATAAAAGAAATAAGAGATGCTTATATATCTCTAATGAAAGAGAATCATCCTGATAAAGTTGCGCAGCTTAATGATCTTCAAAAGAGAATATCACAAGATAAAGCGATTGAAATCACTATTGCATATAACTTTGCGAAAAAAAATGTTAAATAAGTGATGAAATTATTCTTAAGGCTATTATTATTTAAAATGAACAATCAGGTGCGCATAATCTTGACTAAACTGCTTCCTAAAACTTACTTAGCAAGTAAATTTAATTTAAATAAATACAATATTTTTTTAAATTTTTCATCGAAAATTTTACTATCCTGTTTATTTATTACATTGTCCTGTTTTTTAGCAATATTTTTAGTTTCCTATCCTACCAAGAAGCCTATAACACAAGAAATTATCACCTCTGAGGGCAGGAAAAATGTAATTCATAAAATGCTTAATTCATTTGATTATTCAAAAAAACTCATAGCTCCATCACACTCTACCTTCGATTCAAATCACGAAAATCTAGCATTGGACTCAAATTCTTTTAAAAAAAATCACGCAGAAGAAATTAGGCCGACTTGCAACAAAAACGCTGTATTTGTTTCAAATGAAGAAACTGAAATATACACGTCACCAACAGCCCAGACTGACCTAGTATTTTACAAAAATGGAAAACAATACTTTTTGGACCCGAGATTTGATCTAGAAATACTGGAAACGACGCCTGATTGGGTAAAAGTTAGAACGCTACTACCTAATTGGCCACCAGAACTTAGAGTTGAGAACGTATGGGTAAAAAAAGACAAACTAGCTAATTCCAATATTGATGATGATACAAATAATTGTTTATATATAGATTTTGAGGATTGGAAAGATAAAGCAACACAAATAATTGATCACGCAAAGACAGCAGCTTATAATGTATTGAAAAATGATAAGCGCTGTAATCGAATAGTTAATGGGGGATTTTTAGGTGCTGGGCAGAGATTTTACCTAACTTGTTATCCATCTGATGGAGCAAAACCATATCATTATTGGTTTTCACTTCTGACTATTGACAAAAAATTACCACTTTATCTAAGAGTGGACGAGGATAAAGCTGCATCTCAATGTAATCTAGAATTAGAAAAGACAATAAAGAACAATCATATTCTTGATAATCTATATGATGCTTCAACCGGATTAGATGATTCTGAATTAAGAATAAAAGCCTCATCTTATGAATTAGTTGGAGAATCATGGAGGATAACAATTTATTATAATTCCAAAGATTCCTTGGAAGAAAAGGCTTATTGCTATGTCGATCCGTCAGGCCGCGCTGAGATCACAATATTCTAAAGCTAATACCATTGCTGTTAATTCTCCTATTCATTTACAACGCTCATTTGCGATATATGACCTCCCTTTATTATTCGTATGTTACTAATTTTTCCTGGAGTCTTAGAATTTAATCTATTTTGAGTGTCATTATTTTTTGTATTGGTATCGGCGCTGCTTAAATCTGAAGTTGTTATTCTGCCAATATTCATAGATGAGTTATTGGCAGAATTACGCAAAGTTAAAGAAATAATTCCTACTTCAGATGCAAGACGTAGCTTTTCAGCCTCAATAGCCGTAGCCTCTAGAGTAACAGATTTTGCTACCTGTGCAGTGTCCTGTCGTTCCTTACTAATCTGATCAATTGCCATTACTTTCATGTTTTGAAGGATTGTATCTACATATCCTTCATGGGTATTATTATCCGTCCTTGTTAAGGCGACATCAACATGATCTCCAGGCATAATGAAACCAGCAACACCTCGCACGTCGTCAACTCTTATTGTGACAGCAATTTTTCCTTCACCAATAGCAGCCGCCAGTGATGGTTTCTGACCTGGATTAGTGAGCTGATTTAATAAAATTGGTGAAGATTTTGGGATATTAGTCAAGGCGTAGCGAGCCTGATCACCTTGTTTAATAATTTCATCAATCGCCTTCACTGCCCCTTCTGGAAATTCCGGGGCCGACCATGGAACCTCAAGTAAATCCTGTGCATTTATGCTCGCACCATAAGGTAAGGCTCTAGCAGTAACCACAATCTTATTATTTACTATATCCTTAGGATGGCTTACCAGGCTACGAACCATTAGTGCAGCTACAAGTCCTGCAAAAAGAGCTACAACCACTATTATTATAGTCGTTGTTTTCATTTAATTAAACCACCTTTGCCCAAGAGGCGCTAAAACTGTACCTGAGTATAGGATTGTATCAATTAGCAAAAAATATATACTAAAAAAAATACAGGCTTACTCGTCTGTATTTAGTAATTGAACAATCAACG
>DNMA01000171.1:0-6194 GCA_003489505.1 Legionellales bacterium
AGAAGAGTGTTTTTTATACTTAGTAAAAGTAGTAATAAGCCTGGTTATTGTGATAACTAAATATATCTATTTGACATTGTGTGGTGGGTTCAACAGGTAAATGCAGCTCATTATTTTTGCATCACAGCGGAATTTTCGGAGCAAAAGGCCATTTTGGCTTTTTCAGCAGGCGTGTATTTTTTGCG
The DNA here is from genome assembly GCA_003489505.1 of Legionellales bacterium. Classification (GTDB taxonomy): domain Bacteria; phylum Pseudomonadota; class Gammaproteobacteria; order Legionellales; family Legionellaceae; genus UBA2653. The sequence goes on from DNMA01000171.1 coordinate 186, forward strand.
TTGATCGCTCATCTCGTCTCCAATTTTCTTGACGAGAATTATATCTTAATTTTTTAAAATTTTGGTCCGAATTTTTTGACCCACTTCTGTATAGTAAAAATTCAAGAATAGGTTGTATTTTCTATCATCTTTTTATAAAATTTATACACTTTTTGAGGGGGATGTATGTTACGTCAAGATTTTAATTATGAATTACCAGAGCATTTGATTGCTCAATTTCCAGTATATCCAAGGCATACTGCTAGATTATTGGCTTATTCTCGTGCACAAGATAGCATTCAACATCATACACAAGTTTTAGATATAGTTGATTATTTTCAAGCAGGGGACTTGTTAATCTCTAATGATACTAAAGTATTACCCGCACGCTTTTATGCCCAAAAAACCAGTGGTGGTAAAGTTGAAGTTTTGATGGAACGAATGCTTTCTGAAACTACGATGTTGTGTCATATTCGCTCTAGTAAATCCCCCAAAGCGGGCGCTGAAATTTTAGTCAATGAACAATGGAGTTTAAAAGTCTTAGGTCGTGAGCATGATTTATTTCATGTTGAAGCCAATGGCTCTATCGTCAAAATGCTTAATGAAGTCGGTCATATGCCTTTACCGCCTTATATTCAACGTGCTGATGAAGAAAGTGATAAAACAAGTTATCAAACTATTTTTGCAAAACATGAAGGGTCGGTTGCTGCGCCTACTGCAGGCCTACATTTTGATGAAGTATTATTAAAAAAATTACAAGATAAACAAGTTGATATGGCATCCGTGACTTTACATGTGGGTGCAGGAACTTTTCAGCCGGTTCGAGTTGATGCAATTAAAGACCATGTCATGCATTATGAATGGTACGAAGTCTCTCCTGAGCTTTTAGCAAAAATTAAAAAAACCAAAGCATATGGAAATCGTGTGATTGCCGTGGGTACCACATCTCTTCGTGCTTTAGAAAGCGCTGCTCGCAATGATTTTGCTAAACTATCAGGTTTGACTAATTTATTTATTACCCCGGGCTATGAATTTCAAGTCATTGATGGCCTAATGACAAATTTTCACCTACCTGAGTCAACACTATTAATGTTAGTGAGTGCATTGATTGGTCATGAGCCATTAATGCGCGTTTATCAAGAGGCTGTTAGTTTATCTTATCGCTTCTTTAGTTATGGTGATGCCTGTTTATTTATTTAAGGAAGATGGCTTTGAAATTTATCCCTATTCTCAATTCATCCGCTGGCGCGACTTTAAGCTTCTTTCAATGGGAAAAAACAGGCTCAACACACTTTGCCTTTGATGTATTAAGCCTATTGCAACGCCCAGGTCTAACAGCGTTTAAGCTCAAAGCGCCTGGATTTAAAATTGTGGATTGCAGTCATTTGACTTTGAATGCTAAAAAACAAGTACGTTTTAAAACCACCGATGGCTCATTCAAAACAGTTGAAATGAGTGATTTTTTAAATTGGTTACAATCTATCGGAGCCGATGCAGTCGTTTGGCCTTATACAGATATCACTCCTGATTTACCATTATGGACAGAAGGTCTGGTATCTGATACCCCAGCGCATGATGCGCATCAAGGCATATTTTATGATAATGCCCATCTTGCTAATATTTTAGATAAACAATTTGAAAAAGACTTAAGTTTATTATCTCCTGATTGCCAATGCGAGACCTGCTCAGCAGGTTTCACTCGCGCTTATTTACATCATTTACTGCAACATACACCGCTTTTAGCACAAAGATTTTTAGTGGTGCATAATGTTTTTTTTAGCCAATTGCATGGAATTAGAGCTGAGTGATTTTGACTTGCTCTAATTTTGATGAAAATCAAGATGCTTCATTTACCTGTGCTTGATTTACCGTTATGATGTCGAAAACGTTTTATTTTTTGATTTGATAGGAGTTGAATATGGGTTTTTTAATTTCTGATGCAATGGCACAAACCGCAGCTGCAGCGCCTGCTGCTATGGAAACCACTTCATCAATTTTTATGATGGTGGGTATCTTTGTTGTATTTTATTTATTAATTATTCGTCCGCAATCTAAAAGAGCTAAAGAACACCGTGAATTAATCACTAAAATTAAAACAGGTGATGAAGTGGTCACCAGTGGTGGGATTTTAGGTGAAATCGTTCGTTTAGATGAACAGTTTGTTTGCTTAAGCATTCAAAATGGAGTGGAAATGGTGGTTCAACGTCAATCGATTAGTACTGTTTTACCAAAAGGTACTATAAACACCGTTAAAAAATCATAATTAATAACAAAAGTTGCTGCCATGGGTAATAAAAATTCATTATTAAAAATAATAAGCTTATTGGGTTTATTTGCTCTTGCATTAATTTATGCTTGGCCAAATATTTATCGTGAAGTACCAGTGGTTGAGGTTTCTGCTTCTACACCGGCTTTACAAAAACAACTCTTGTCGCAAGTGCAAGGCATTTTGGACAAATACCAGTTTGGACAAACGAATGTATCGACCGATGAGCAAAATGTCACCGTGGTCTTTAAAGACACCGACTCGCAGTTAAAAGCCAAAGATATTTTACAAAAGAAACTCGGTAACGATTACACGGTTGCTTTAAACCTTCAATCTTCAATGCCTAGCTGGTTAAAAGCCTTCGGTGCAAAACCGATGAAACTGGGTCTTGACTTAAAAGGTGGTGTTCATTTTTTACTAGATGTAGATATGCAAACCGTTATCAAACATCAGTATGAAGATTCTCAAAAAGAGGTCGCAAGCTTTTTAAAAAGCAAAAAAATGTATTACTCTGGCATTCGTCATCAGTTGAATCAAGGGATTTTAATCCGTTTACGTGAACCTAAGAACATTGAACAGGTGAAAGAGGCTTTAGACGGTGAGTTTCAAAATTATGTCGTGACCATTGAGCCTAAACATCAATGGATTCAAATGCAAATGTCACCTTTTTATTTGCATGAATTACGTCAAATGACTGTTGAACAAACCATGAGCATCTTAAGACATCGTGTCAATGAACTCGGTGTTGCTGAAGCTGTGGTTCAACAACAAGGCGAGCACCGTATTGCAGTGGATTTACCAGGCATTCAAGATGCAGCCAGAGCAAAATCTATTTTAGGCGGAACAGCGACACTGGAGTTTCGTTTAATGGATGAGCAACATGACCCGCTTCTTGCCGTCAGAACCGGTAACATCCCAAGTGGCAGCATGCTATTTTTTATGGATGACAGACCCATACTTCTGAAAAAAGAGGTCATCTTAAATGGTGATGCAATTACCAGCGCCTCTTCTGCTGTTGATGGTCAAACCGGTACGCCAAGTGTCAGTATCTCGATTAATTCAGATGCAGCAAAAACATTTAGTGATGTGACCCGAGAAAATATCGGACACCATTTATCGATTGTTTATGTAGAGACAAAGTCCGAAGAAGTGGTCATCGGTCAAGAAACTGAAACCATTTTAAAACGCAGTGAACGAGTCATTAGTAATGCAGTCATTAATACTCAATTGGGTAAAGATTTCCAAATTACTGGATTAAACTCATCACAAGAAGCAACTAAACTGGCAATTTTATTACGCTCTGGCGCACTTCCAACATCAATTTTCACAGTTGAAGAAAGAACGATTGGGCCATCACTTGGCTTAGAAAACATTCGTTCGGGTATGTTGTCACTGATGGTCGGTATGTTGGTGGTTTTAAGTTTAATGCTCGTCTACTACCGCTTATTTGGGGTCATTGCCGATATCGCTTTAGTCTTGAACTTAGTGTTTTTAGTCTCTTTACTCTCATTAATTGGGGCGACCTTAACATTACCTGGTATTGCCGGTATTGTTTTAACTTTAGGGATGGCAGTTGATACCAACGTGTTAATTAACGAACGTATTCGTGAAGAGTTGCGATTAGGCTTAAGTGTGCCTGCTGCGATTCATGCAGGTTACGAACGTGCTTTTGCAACTATTTTAGATGCGAATGTGACTACATTTATTGTGGGCCTGATTTTATTCTCGTTTGGTTCAGGTCCCATTAAAGGTTTTGCGATTACCTTGTGTCTGGGGTTAGTGACTTCGATGTTATCTGGGGTGACTTACTCAAGAGCAATGGTGAATGCCATTTATGGTGGGCGCAAAGTCGATAAAATTTCTATAGGAATTTAATTGTTATGGAATGGTTTAATCCAAATTCAAATTTTGATTTTATGGGATGGCGCAAATTCAACGCCATCTTTTCTGTGATTTTAATTACAATATCGATTGCAGGATTGTTTTTAAAAGGACTGCATTGGGGCTTAGATTTTACTGGTGGTACCCAAATCGAAATGTCTTTTAAAAAGACTGCTAATCTTTCCCAGATTCGTTCACAACTTAAATCATCAGGTTTTCCCGAAGCGCAAGTGATGGCTTATGGAAACTCTCATGATGTGTTAATTAGTTTAGCGGCAAACCAAGCCGATGATCTGAATAAAACTAAACTCATCTTAGAGAAGACCTTTCCTGAAGATAAAATTTTACAAGTCAATTTTATTGGTCCACAGGTCGGGAATGAATTGGCGACTAAAGGTATCATTGCGGTCGTTGTAGCAATGCTTGCTACCATGGTCTACATTGCTTTTCGTTTTGAATATCGTTTAGCTATGAGTTCTGCTTTGGCTTTGATTCATGATCCGATGTTAATTCTTGGGGTGTTTGCCTGGTTTAATATTGAGTTTGATTTAAAAGCTTTGGCTGCATTATTAGCGGTCATTGGTTATTCATTAAATGATACCATCGTGGTATTTGATAGAGTTCGAGAAAACTTTTTAAAAGTTCGAAGAACAGCGGCTATTGAAATCATGAATCTGTCGATTAATCAAACGCTATCCAGAACTATCATGACTTCATTTTTAACCTTATCTGTTGTATTGGCACTGTTATTCTTAGGCGGTGAAAGTCTTAGAGGTTTCTCATTAGCTTTATCTATCGGTATTATCATTGGTACTTATTCATCAATTTATGTTGCTGGAAGTTTAGCAATCTGGTTAGGCTTGGATAAAAAAGATTTCCTTCCTAAACCAAAGTTTGCAACCGACGAGCCATAATTCAAGTTGACCGAAGAGCAAGTCTTGCTTGCTCTTCACACTTCTTATTTCTTAACGACGAGGTTTTCTTAGTTTACTTCCTGATGCATTCTGTCCTCCTTGAAAAAAACTCGCTGAGCCAAGGCCAGCAACTTCTTTAGTAGGGGAAGGGTCACAAACATAATCACCGCTATTATCAGGTGAAGGGCTAAAACCTGAACATTGTCTCCAAAATTTATCAGCATTTTCTGAAGTGGTTTTGATTTTAACACCTGTGAGTGCTGCCTGTTGAGTGAGTTTCTCGACTAAAAACCGTCCTGAGCCTCTAGCCTCCGGGTTTTTCTGATTAGAAAGTAAAAAGCGAATGGTTTTTTCTTTATGATCCGTATCATCAACAATCATCATGGCCATGGGGGCATCGTTCTCAGCATGTTTAGCAATCCATAAATGTGCGTGAGTTTGTCTTGCAAGAGTTTCATTCATTTGGCGGGCGATAGATAATGCTTTTTGTATCATTGCTCTTTTTGATGGGTCTTTAGTCTTTTGTGAAAAGGATTGTTCCCACGTACTCAGGATAGTTATCATTTCATTTTTGTCTGAATTTTTTAAAGTAAAAGGCATAATATGATCGCTTTCTGGTTTATATGCTTTTATTTTAGCACATACTGAGCGCCTTGAATATGATCATAAATTTGCCTGAGTGATGTAAATATAGATATAAACATTTGAAGATGAAGTATATTCAGTGAGCAGATTGATTAGATTAAAAATCTGCTCAGCAATGAGATTTCGGTACTTGTAGAATTATTTTTGATGGATGAGGGCATCTGTTTTTGCCGCACAGATGAAATCATTTAGACTTAAACCGTTGATAGCGTGGGTAGTCCAAGTGATTTCACAGCTGTTATAAGTGACTTTCAAATCAGGATGATGATTTTCCTGATTAGCAATATAGGCTAAAGCATTCACAAATGCCATGGTGTGATAATA
>DNMA01000171.1:6495-6670 GCA_003489505.1 Legionellales bacterium
CAAATGCCATGGTGTGATAATAGTTTTTAAAACTTAAATTTAATTGCAGCCTATCAGGCTGATGGCTGATTTTCCAATCTTTAGAAAGTTGTGGTAGAAGATTTTTAATCTGCTCAGCATTGAGTGGGGCAACCTCACCTTCACAGGCCACACATTTTTTTTGACTTAAATCATT
>DNMA01000185.1:0-1382 GCA_003489505.1 Legionellales bacterium
TGATTTTCATCAGCAGTGACTAATCCACTTAAGGCATTCCATGAGCCGATATCGTTCCAACCTAACTCACAAGGGATGACTTTAATCAAAGATTTTTCAGCACTACGGCTGAGTGGCTCCATTAAAGCATAATCAATAGAGTTATCAGGGACAGCATTAAAATCTTGTAATAATTCAATTTGAGTTAACTGAGCACCTTTAGATACTTTGGCTTGGTGAAAGCTTTGATAACAGGCTTGATATATATTAGGCGCATGGGTTTGAATCTGTTTTAAAAAAGCACCAACTGGGAAACAAAACATGCCACTATTCCAGTAAAAATTGCCTTTTTTGACATATTCTTCAGCAACGGCATACTCCGGTTTTTCAATAAATTTCAAGACATCCTGTTCTGATGCTTCAATATACCCAAAGCCTGTTTCAGGGTAGGTGGGTGTCATCCCAAAAGTAACTAAGTGACCTTTTTGTGATAGGTGGAAGGCTTTGTCTACTGCATCTAAAAAAGCGGGTTCATCAGCAATTAAATGATCTGCTGGTAAAATTAAAATACTTGCTTCATTGCCATACAATGCTTGAATATGCAGCGCGGCCATGATGGCTGCAGCTGCAGTATTTTTACCAACGGGTTCAAGAATATAAGAATGGTTGAGTTGTGCAAGGGGGTAGTGACTATATTCATCAGTGACTTTAAAGAAAAGCTCGCGATTGGTAATGGTTAAAATATGATGAGCCTGCGGAATTTTTTTTGCACGCAGATAGGTTTTTTGTAATAAGCTTTCGCCATCGGCTAATTTAATAAAAGGCTTGGGATGCTGCTCTCTGGATAATGGCCATAGACGTGAACCGGCACCACCACATAATATAATAGGTATCAGGGTATGAACCGCAGTACTTTGATTTTTTTTAATTTCTGAAATGTTATTTATTTCTTGTTCCATCTCAATTTGCATATCCATTCCAATACCCTATTTCTTAGAAAAGCAATACATTAGCTTAAAAAAATATCAAACGCAATTTAAAAAACGTTGATAGTCGACTCTGGTTTATATTCAGGAACTAAAGTGTTTAGTAATGACTTGATTTGATGATTTTGATGATTATGACAAGTCTCTTTCAATAGATTCAGTCGGGTAATAAAATCGCCCCAATGCGTTTCTGAATATTTAGCCTTAAATAATTTAGAATGTTCAGTATTTAATAAAGATTCTGAATCATAGAAGAGTTCTTCAAAAAGTTTTTCACCAGGCCTTAGACCTGTAAATTTAATTTGAATATCCTCTCCAGGTTGTTTTCCAGCTAAACGAATCATTTGTTCGGCAAGATAAGTAATTTTGACAGGCTTACCCATATCGAGTACAAAAATTTCCCCGCCAATACCATTA
>DNMA01000185.1:1673-4442 GCA_003489505.1 Legionellales bacterium
AAAAAAATTTCCCCCGCCAATACCATTACTCATGGCTTGTAAAATGAGTTGAGAGGCTTCCGGAATCGTCATGAAAAAACGCTCAATATCAGGATGGGTAACCGTAATGGGGCCACCTTCATTCAATTGTTTTTGAAATAAAGGCACAACACTCCCCGCAGAGCCTAAGACATTTCCAAATCGTACGGTAATAAATTTCGTATCCACACGTTTATTAAGGTTTTGACAATAAATTTCTGCAATCCGTTTGGTGGTTCCCATCACATTAGTGGGGTTAACAGCTTTGTCAGATGAAATCAGCACAAATTTTTTCACATTGGCATTCACACTGGCGGTGGCAACAATTTGGGTACCGATGACATTATTTAAAATCGCCAAACGGGGCTGGGACTCCAATAGGGGGACGTGTTTAAAGGCGGCTGCATGGAACACTAAATCTGCTTGAAAATCTTGAAATAAACTTTCAATGGCAATTTCATCAGTGATGGAGACCAATGAGATTTCAATCGATTGCTCTGGATAAAGATGACTTAATTCATGATGAATAGAATATAAATTAAATTCATTATTATCTAAAATGAGCAGTGATTTGGGTTGATATTTTAAAATTTGTCGGCATAGTTCAGAGCCAATTGAGCCGCCGCCACCGGTTACAATCACTTTAGCATTTGCAATTTCTTCTTCAATTTGACTGTCAATGACAGGCACTTCATCCCGTCCTATCAAGTCTTCCAAACTCACAGAACGCAAATTGTTTAAATCAATTTTTTTGGACATGAGGTGAGAGAGACTGGGTAGGGTTCGAAATGGCACTTTTGTTTGCGAGCACAAGGCCACAATGTTTCGCATCTGGGCTGATTTTGCCGAAGGGATGGCAATTAAAATCATATCGATATCATGTTTTTTGACAACTTGAGGTAGTTTTTCGCTATTTCCTAAGACTCGAAAACCATGAATATCTAAGCCAGTTTTTTGTGGATTATCATCTAAAAATCCAATGAGTTTGTAATCTGGATTAATTTTAATTTCTCGGGAAAGACGCTCACCTGAAAAACCAGCCCCAATGATTAAAATGTTTTTTTGTTGCTCAGGTTTTTTAATAGTACTTTTGTTGATATACATTTGGCGGATAGCAAATCGACCAAAACACAAAAGATTAATTAAGCACATTGAAAACAAAGGAAATATGGCATGGGGAAGATTATACCAATAGCTCATAGGTACTAAAATAAAACTCGGATAAGCAACTGCTTTAATAATCCTTTCCACATCATTTAATGAGAAGAAATGCCAAATACCTCGATAAATTTTAAAGTGATAAAATGAAAAAATTTGTAAGGGTAATAAGATTAAAAAATTTAGAATGGCATTTTTCTGAGAGATTTCTATATTGATAGGATTTAAGTTAGTGATTAAAAAAAATGAAAAAAACCATGCTACAGGAATTGCACTTAAATCAAAAATAAGAATAGGTAGTTTGCTATAAATTTTTTTTAGAAATTTTTTCATTATTTTTTCTCTTTTTTATGCCTCAAACCAATCCATTTGGTCATGATTTTTGTGATTGTAGCACTTAGCATCCTAAAGATAAATTTGATAAAAAATTATTTTTTGTCAAATTGCATAAAATGCACCATACTAAAAACATAATCCTATTTTTTAATGATTAAAAAATGAGTGATAGTCAGGCCTCTCAGTTAATAGAAAGCTATATTCCTCTAGTTAAACACTTTGTGCGACATTTTATTTGTCGATTGCCACCACAGGTGCAATTCGATGATTTAATGCAAGCAGGGATGATAGGCCTCATTGAGGCTGCCAAACATTATCAAGGTGAAAAAGGCGCTCAATTTTCAACTTACGCCTCCATTCGTATCAAAGGCAGTATTTTAGATGAAATCAGAAGACAAGACTGGGTGCCGAGGTCGGTCTATAAAGTGTCTCGTCAAATTTCACAAGCGGTTAAAAACCTTGAAAATCGTTTAGGACGTGATGCCAAAGATCATGAAGTTGCCCAAGAATTAGGTATCTCTATTGAAGATTATTATGATTTATTACAAGACTCACAGGGGGCTCACCTTTATGGTTTTGATGATATTGGCATGGATGATGATCATTTGGTTTCTGAACTCAATACCCATCCTAGTGAACCTCAAGCTGATGCAATACATGATGATTTTCATGACTATTTAGCAAACATCATTCATATGTTACCCAAAAATGAACAACTGGCTTTATCTTTATATTATGAACATGAGTTGCAATTAAAAGAAATTGGTGATCTCATGGGAATCAGTGAATCACGCGTTTCACAAATCTTAAGTCAAGCCACCCATCGTATTCGAGCCCGGATTGAAGAGTAAATATTGATTCATGTGTTATAATATTATTAAGATTGAATATCTGGAATTAATATGAGTAAAAATCCCTCAGATAATGATGCAAATCGAAATGACCCTAAGTCAGAACTTGCTGCTCAAATCAAAGATAATTATCTTCAACGCCTTAAGGCTTTTAAAGAGGGCGCAATTCTTATTATTCAAAATTTGCCATCGAATGAGGTTTTGGAACGATATAACGAGTCAGGTGTTGGAGCTGGTCAAGATGAAGATGGGATGAAAAATCAATTAATTGGCAAGGTCAATGAGGTTTATACTAGTTATGAAAATGAACTCAAAACAATCGAACAACAAATTAAGGAAGAACCTGTAAAACAAAATAAACCTCAAGATGTTTTATTCAATGAATTTTATATCGATGCAGCAATAG
>DNMA01000203.1:0-2559 GCA_003489505.1 Legionellales bacterium
TCAACTTTTAAGGCAATTCGCATTGGTAATCCCAATAAAATATCTAGAATCTAAATGATAAACATCGCATTGTCTAGAAAATCATTGTTAATATATTTAGATATTATATAATTTTTTTATGTTTTTTTAAATTCAAATTCAATGACGGCACAAATTCTTTCAAGCAAACCCCTATTTGAAACATTGAAATCGCAAATCAAATTAGAAATTGCAGCTCTTCAGCAAAAACCTAGTTTGCTCGTCATTTTAATTGGACAACATCCTGCATCTTTAATTTATGTCAATCATAAAAAAAATGCCTGTGCAGAGGTTGGCATTGATTGCCATATAGAACACTATCCTGAAAGTATGACTGAAACACAATTAGTTGAAATTGTGCAAAAACATAATCAAAACCCAAAAATTCATGGCATTTTAATTCAGTTCCCTCTTCCTGCTCACATTCGTCAAGAAATTATCATTGAATGTATTGAACCTCATAAAGATGTCGATGGCTTTCATCCTTATAATTTAGGCCGCCTTGCAGCTGGTTTTCCAAGCCTAAGACCTTGTACCCCTTATGGCATCATACAACTTTTAAAATACTATCAAATAGAACTTAAAGGTATTGATGCATTAGTCGTAGGGATTTCAAGAATTGTGGGAAGACCCATGGCTTTAGAACTTCTTCTTCCTAAAGCCACCGTGACACTTTGTCATAGCGATACACGCAATTTAGCTGAAAAAATTGATAAGCATCAATTGGTTATTGTTGCAACGGGTAAAAGAAATCTAATCGATGCTAATCGATTAAATCCAGAGCATATTATCATTGATGTAGGTATCCACCGGGATAAACAAAGAAAAATTTGTGGTGATATTGATTTTGAAATTGCTCAAAAAAGAGTCAAGGCCATTACGCCTGTTCCAGGTGGTGTAGGCCCAATGACTATCATGAGTTTATTACAAAACGTGCTACAAGCTTATTATTTTCAAAAATAACGGTAGCACCTTTGACAGTCATTGAACCTGCATGCGCGAATACAGTTATGATTTATAACGATCCCAATCAAAATCTTCTAAATCTTCATCATAATCATTAATATCATAATTTAATTTTTTACGTTCAAGTCGTTCTTCAATTTTTTTCTTCACAAAGCGTTTTTTTTGATTTTTACGAACCGAACTTTCCAATTCTTTATCCCAGTCTGCAAATGCATCTGAGTCATTCTCTTCTTCGAAGCCTTCTTGCTCAAAACCTTTTTTTTCATATGAATGTAAACCCATTATGTCACCTTTTTTTGCTGTATGAACTTACAATTTCAGTATAGCAAAAAAATAAACAAGTGTTTTTTTTAAAGCAAAATAAAAATAAAAAAAGGAGGGTAAGAACTTTGAGATTTATCATGATTAAACAGTAGGAATTACCCCATATTGAGTATCAAATGCATGTCGAACTGCTGGACTTGCTTTATGATTTGAACAGAGGCTATGCTCATGAAATCTTTGAAGTTAACCTTTCTGAGTAAAACTTTGTGAGACTTGCTCATCAAGATATGCTTTAACATCGGATAAGACATCAATCTCTACCTTGATATCAGATAAATCAGGTAATTCAACATATTCCCCACAAGAAATCAGTTCTTGGAGCAAATGGTGATTTGGATTATTTCCATAAGCCTCTCGAAATTCCTCCCAAAGTTCTGCCTCAACCCTACTCCTAATCATCGGCCAAATTTGTTACGGTAAGCTATCACATGAAATTGAACAATTTTGGAGAATTTTAAACTAGCGCCTTGTTGGATAATATCATTAACACTGAAATCCGAATGAATCCCATACAAATTGGCATAACTTGACCTTCTTCTAAACCTTGACCTACATCAATGTTATAACCTCTTTGAATTTCAACAAGACCACCTATCAATAAAGCTTTAGCATCATCAAGCCTCCATGACGACTCCTATCATCATGATTCGCCATCCAGGCAAGTGCCAAAAAGTTGTCGTGTTGATGCACCCGAACTATCGGTAAAAAAATGCTCAATTGATGTAAAGCGATCGATACATCTTTTTCCTACTGGTTTCACTATAGGATCAACTTGACCGTCAACAAAAGCTTTCAATTCTTCAATGGAAACGAAATAAACGGATAAACGTGATTACAGATGAAAACTGCTGGGTTTAAAAACTTAAGAAAAGTCTTAAGCGGAGTGCGGTGAAAGTCGCACGCTCGGTTCTTAGGGGACGGGGTTGAGGTAACTCAATCCTGTTACCCGAAAGGGACTATAAAGTATGTTATTTCTTCATTATTTATGTGGAGAAATTTTCCTCTAAAGATTGATTTTATTTTTAAGCCTCAGCAAAGAATTTTTCATTAATTATTCAGCGGTTCTGTTTATTGTTTGTCCATAGGACCAAAGGGACATGAGCATTTGAAAATCTGAGAATAGCCCGACAACTCTGTGGGCAATACGAGGCAGAATAAAAAATGAAAAATAATGCGCCGATTATCTTGCAAAGCACCGCTAGACTCCATCACGGCCACCGCCACGGGCACTTCCTTTGCGAGGCCGCGCCG
>DNMA01000203.1:2931-3081 GCA_003489505.1 Legionellales bacterium
GTCGCCTACTTGTTCATCAGGTTCGACGGTGGAGGATGCCTTTTCTTTCGCACTCTCTATTTCTGTTCCATCTGCATATATATATGCATGTGTGGCAAATGAACAACCCATGATAAGGCCTAACACCGCACTAACCGCCAGCAAGCGTTT
>DNMA01000106.1 GCA_003489505.1 Legionellales bacterium
TTTGCTTTTACTGTTGCATTGCTTGAAAATTTTTTAGCAGCTAAGGCTCTAGTTAAATTACTAGCAAGAGTTGCAGAAGTTCCCAGGATGTAGATAGTCATCACAAGAAGTACAGAGATTTTTTTCATCACAATTCCCTCTCAAAACTCTCGATTTTAGTATAGACAATGATTTTAAATTATGCAAAAAGTCCCTACTAAATGTTGTCACATCATCATTTAGTAGGGAAGTGTCACAATCGGAAATATGTAATATAATGAAATTAGATACGCCATTAAAATAAATTGATAAAAGGACTTTCACATGAAAACATTACTGCATTATTTTTGATGATGAATATGCATTCAGCAGCTGCTTCTTGTGGTTACGAGCAAAATTCCTGTAATAGTGATAGTGATTGTTGTATAAATTGTAGTTGTACCAATAAAAAATGTGGTGGAGTGTCTTGTTCAGGACCTTAAGATACGAACCTTATTTTATAAAAATAAATTAGATGATTTGCCATAAACTATCAACAAAATATTGATTTGAGTCATAAAACTCGGTGACGATTTGAAACCCATTTTGTTTTGCTATTTCTTGGATTTGGGCTTTTTCATATTTGAATGAATTTTCCATATGAATCATTTCATGTTTTTCAAAATGAATAGATTGCTTAAGCGTTTTGAAGTAAATGGTTTGTTTATCTAAACTTTTTAAATAGCTTTCAATCACACCATTTTGAGAATTATATAAAGGTTCATAATCAAATTTTTTCAAATTAAAATTCGATTGAAATACTTTATTAATATGCCTTAAAACATTGAGATTAAATTCCTTGGTAATTCCAGAAGAATCTTGATAGGCTCGTAACATTTCTTTTTCATCTTTTTTTAAATCAAAACCTATCAGTAAAAAATCACCTGTATGTAAACTGGTATGCAATTGAGTTAAAAAATGCTGAGTTTCTTCTTGATTGAAGTTTCCAATACTAGAGCCTAGGAATAAAACAAGATTTTTATGATTAGAGTTTAGTTTAATCCACTTTAAGCTATCGAAGTAGTCTCCATGAATCGGAAGTATTTCAAATTGATTTTTATAAATATTAAATTTCTCTACAATCTTATTCAAATAAAGATTAGAGAGATCAATTGGAATATATTGAAAAGAAATAGAGGCCTTCAGAAAACTTTCGATAATGATATTTGTTTTAATTCCTTCTCCAGGACCAAGTTCTATCAAATTAAATGAGAAATTGTTAAAAATCTTGATTAAATGATTTAGATTTTTCTCTATAGCAATGAGCTCACAATTTGTTAAGTAATAATCAGGATGATGGGTGATTTGATTAAATAAATGACTACCATATTCATCATAATGGTATTTAGCAGGAATAAATTTTGGTGTATTAAATAATCCTTCTAAAATATCATTTTTGAAGCGCTCGGACTCTAAATTTTTATCATCTTGATTGTGATATAAATTGATGATTTTTGTCATATTGTTCTCATTAATTAGAGTCAACTAAACGAATACCAGCCAGTTGCCATCGATTTTCTGGTAAATAAAAATTTCGATAGCTGATACGAATATGATCTTTTGGTGTCCAACAACAGCCTCCTCTTAACACCAATCGATTGGACATAAACTTACCATTATACTCAGATAGCTCGCCATCATATTTTTGGTATCCTGGATAGGGAAGAAATGCACTATAAGTCCATTCCCATGCAGTTCCAATGAGCTGTTGTACATCGCAGGAATGAAGATTCGCAGCCTTTGGCTCCAACGCATGAAAATCTAAAAAATGTCCTTGAAGTAAATTTTTGGATTGCAGTTTGGCAAAGAGCTCCCATTCAAACTCTGTTGGTAATCTTTTTCCTCGCCAATTGGCATAGGCATTAGCTTCATAAAAACTGACATGGCATACAGGTTCATTTAATTGAAGAGGTTTGAGGCCGTATAAGGTAAAAATAAACCATTGTTGATCAATCAAATACCAATAAAGGGGAGTAGTAATTTGATGATCTTGTACCCATTGCCAACCATCCTCTAACCAAAATTGTGGATTTTGATAAGCTTTTGCTTGCATAAATTCTAAATATTCACCATTCGTGACTAGGCGATTTGCAATCTGAAAATCTGAAATAGACACTTGGTGCAAAGGCATTTCAATGTCATAACAAAAATCTTTTGAAGAACTGCCAATTTGAGTAACTCCGCCTTTTACAGGAATAAAAAACTCTTGGTTTTGATGATTCGATAGGGACTTATTGATGGGATTAGCATATGCTGGGAAGTCAGGATTTAATGAATAATTATATTTAATATCCATTAATAATAATTCTTGATGTTGTTGCTCATGATGAAGACCAAGTTCAATCAACTCTAGTACTTTTGGAGATGCACTTGGTATGAGTTGTATGATTTGTTCATCAACATATTTTCGGTATTGATAAACAACTTCAATCAACGGTCGAGATAGTTGACCGCGTTGTACTTTGGGAAAAGGTTGTCCTAAGGTTTGGTAATAGGAGTTGAATAAATGATGAAAATATTGATTGAAAATTTGATAATTTTTGATATATTTTTTTAAAATCATGGCTTCAAAAAACCAGGTTGTATGTGCCAAATGCCATTTAGGGGGACTCACATCTTTTGAAGCCTGCACTACATAATCCTCAATAGCCAGTGAGGCGCATATTTTTTCAGTGCGTTTTCTAACTGATAGATACTTTTTTAAAATTTCCTCGTGACCGGCCATGCCTTAACCTTTTTATTAAAACATTTAGTCTTGATTAAAGTGTAGTTTTCACATTTGCTTTTTGCAATTGAATTAAAATGTTTATTGTAACTCAACTAAAATATGACTTTTCTAAAGAGTTTTAACAATTTGAAGCTCTATTCTTTCTTGCTCTAAAGTTATATCTTGCGCCCTCAACCCTCTCAAATGCCTGTGAAGTCTCAAAAAAACTATTTTTTAATAACTCTTCTGATATGATGGGGAGCTCTTCATCTATTACAAATCTTTCCTCATCATCTTGAAATTGATGCGCAAATGCTAATGCTAGTGTATCAAAATCTTCTTCCATATCTAGTTCTTGATTTTGCTCAAGTATCGCGGTTCCCCAAAAACTCAATGGAATGTCGGGTGTTAAATTCATTCTTTGCTCAGGAGTATTGATTGGACAAACATTATTAAAAATCTTTCTTAACTGAGATGCAGATAAATCCAAATCTTTAAAGGTTCTAAAAAACAGTCTTTTATTTTCAAATACACATTGTGCTAATAAACGGTTAAGTGAATGATCTCGTATCCCTAGATGACAAGCAGCCTCTCGAATATTACT
>DNMA01000123.1 GCA_003489505.1 Legionellales bacterium
CTAAAAAAGTCTGAATAAAGGTTTCAAATTGATTGAAGAGGTCTAATAAATTTTGAAAAGCCTCAGTTGACTGATTTGTTTCTAGTTCTTGAATGAGTATTTGAATGGCATCAATTTGAGTTTTTGTACTTTGTAGGGAGCTTACCAATCCTTCTTGTAAACAAGTTTTAAATGATGGTGAATAACCAGGTAATTTCAGTGCTTTGATTTGCTCGTTTGAGAAGCAATCGAGAACATAACTCAGTCCACTAAGCATACTTTTTAAGGTATTTAAAACCGTCTCAAATTGTGTGGCTTTGTTAAAATATCCAAAAGAGTTGGCTGGGAGGTGTGTTTTAAAACAAGGCTCCATATTACTCAATAATTCTGGGTCTATAATCAGTCTTGAGATAGCCTCTAAATCAAGAGAGGTGTTTTTATCTTCAAGACTTAAAAAAGCCTGAATAAGTCTTTTTTGAGCATCTTCAGGCAGATTTGCAAAATCGACGAGAATGGGACTATTGCTTGGCATGTCCTCAGATAGTTGATGCAGGATGAGATAAAAATAAATTTGACCGATGGATTTATCATTTAAAGCGATTAGCTCTAAAGCTTTTGGGTGTTCGATTTGATGAAAAAAGTTCATCCATTGTGCCCAAGAATATTGAATGGCTTGCGTGTTTTTTGCAAGCCATAGGGCATGAACCGCTAAAAGGTCTTCCAAGTGACCTTGATGCATTTCTAAAAAAGTTACTGATGAAAAAACCTGTCTGCTGGGGATGGCATATAATAAATCACAAATGTCTTTAGGATTGGCATAAGATTCGATGATACTGTGAACAGCCTCGGTTGGCAGATGCGGTTTAAGGGTATATAGCCAAGTTATCAATCGAAGTCTTTGAGGATGGCCTTGATTACTTTGTAAATGTGTCTGAATGAGTTTAAAGGTTTCTTCTTCTGGAGAACTGAGATATTTAGCTAAATAGAGATAGGAGTGGTGTAAAGGATGGCTTGGAATTAAAATTTCTGAAGATATCCAATTGAGATTTTGGCTTTCTTTTAATGTAAAAACAGCTTGAGGCTCAGACCAATCGATTTGAAAAATAAATTTAAGCTGTACTTTTTTCCATTCAGCGGCAGTTCGGTCTAAAAGCCTGCTGAAGTTTTCAATTAATTGACTAAAAGAGATAGCTGTAGGGCTTGCCGCTAGGCGAGGAATTAAGGGGTGGTAATCAAAGGCATCCAGCCAAAACGCTTGAATTTTTTCAATGCTTTCAATTAAACCCATTTCGTCACTTCGTTGTGCATACCAAGTTAACCAATTAAAAAATAAATTTTTGGGCCATAAACTGATGATTTCAAGATAATATTCAAAATTAGGATGAGCAAGAATTTGAATATTTTCGGTTTGGGTGGGGGTAAACATCACAGCACTTAAGTGGTGTAATTGCTCTACATCTAAAACTTTTAATTGATTAAGGCGATAATATAGGCCTTTTTCCCCAAGACTATTGAATAAAATACCTAAAATTTCAGAAAAGGCTGAAATAATATCACCATAAGAAGTATCAGACTGGCTGGCGTTCTCAAGTGTTCTTAAAAAAGCAGCTAGTTTGGGGTCGCTTTGGGGTTTTATCATTGCAAAGGGCTGAGAGGGTAATATGTTCTGAGGAATGTTTGCAGACCACTCAATTAAGTCCTGTAGCTCCTCTGTAGGTAACTCTGGTGTTTGAATATAGGATAAACTTCTTTCATCTTCATCCAGACACAATTCCTCTAAATGCATTGCTGCACTGTCTCTTTGCTTTTCAATTTGTAGGGCGTACCAGTTTTTTTGGGCTTCTAAATAAGCATTGTCAAATGCAATTTGTAGTTCCGGGGCATTTTCAATATGGATATGAAATAAAATTTGTTCCTGGTTTTTAATGAATTTGAGTAAAGAATGGGGAACTAGCTCTGGTTTGGCTGCGGTAATTTGGACGGGTATGGCAAAGAAAGTATTGGGGTGGTTGCTATGAATAAATTGTATGATTCTATCAAGCTCAAGGAGTAAGCTTTGAAAGTCATTACATTCAAAGTTTGTAAAGTCTTCACGCGCTTGAGGGATAAATTTTCTGACATTTATTGCACATTTCATAGAATAAATTACCGGTAAATACAAAAAATATACAAACTTCTAAATATTTTACCACTCCTGTTCTAAAATTACGAGCGGTTTTTTTTAAAATACGGGCACAAATCCGCAATGAGGCAGCTTTGGCATTGTGGCTTTTTAGCCTGACAGATATAGCGACCATGCAAAATCATCCAGTGATGGGCATCTAATTTATACTTTTTCGGAATAATTTTCATTAAATCTTGCTCAACGGCTAAAGGTGTTTTTCCTTTTGAAAACCCCAAGCGATGGCTTAAGCGAAAAATATGGGTATCCACTGCAATCACAGGAATTTGAAAGGCGGTATTTAAAACAACATTTGCGGTTTTTCGACCCACCCCCGGTAAAGCCTCTAGCGCCTCACGCGTTTGGGGAATATGGCCTTGATAGTCACGAATAAGTATTTGGCTCATGGTCAGAATAGCTTTTGCTTTTTGTTGATAAAGTCCTAATCGTTTAATGCAGTTGCTAATGGTTTCTAACTCGAGTTCAATCATTTTTTCTGCGGTTGGAGCCATTACAAAGAGTTTTTCAGTGACTTGGTTGACAACCTTATCGGTGCTTTGTGCCGATAAAATTACCGCAACCAAGAGTTGATAATCGCTATGATAAATGAGTTCGGTGGTGGGTTGAGGGTTTTGTGTTTGCCAGCGTGAAAAAATTTCTTCAATATTTTTTTTATTCATGGGGATTTTTTTTGTTTTGAACACGTTTTAAAGCTTCTTGAATATAATCAATTTTTGATGCGCTTTGATCAAGTGCCGGACGACTTTTTTCAAGATATTGTTTTTGTTTTTCTCTTGCCAATTGCTCTTGGCGCATTTGACGTGCTTCATAGCGAAGTTTGGCTTTATCTTTATCATATACAGGTTGTTCGATATCAATCATTTCAATGCAGTCGACAGGGCAAGGCTCAAGACAAAGACCACAGCCAGTGCATTCCCAGGAAATGATGTGATGCATTTTTTTACTTGAGCCTATGATGGCATCCACCGGGCAGGCTTGAATACATTTGGTGCAGCCAATGCACGCTTCTTTTTGAATCACAGCCAGCTGCGGCGTACGAAGGCTTTTCGCCATGTCGGTCAAATAATCCTTGGGGTCAATTTTTAATAATTTTCCCAAAGCTTTGAGTGTTTCAATGCCACCGGGTGGGCATTGATTGATTTTTGCCTCGCCCGATACCAAAGCTTGGGCGTAAGGGCGACAGCCTGCATAACCACAAGATTGGCATTGGGTCTGGGGTAAAACTTTTTCGATGTCTTGGACAAGACTCATGCGCTGACCTCAACATCATTTAACATGGCCGTCCATTGCTCTGCTTGTAAGCGTGTCAATAAAGGCTCATAGGCTTGAATAGAGCAACCGACGAGGGCTTGAATCGCTGTCCATGACCAGCTTTTTTCACCAAAGAAGGTTTGAACTTTTTCACAAGTATGTGGCAGAACGGGTGCTAAAAACATCATGAGCAAACGAAAACCATTGAGTGCCATGGTGCATACCTGTTGCACTTGGGCAAGCGTTGCGGGGTCTTTGGCCATGACCCACGGTTTTTTTGCATCAACATATTGATTAATTTTATCAGCAAGTGCCATGATTTGGCGTATGGCTTTAGCGTTATCACGTTGTTGGAAAGATAGGAAAATATCTTGGCGCTCTGATAACCATTGCTGAAAGAGTGTCGAGTCTTCAAGATTTTGAGACAGTTGGCCTTCAAAATATTTATGAATGAAACTGGCGCTTCGGCTGGCAATATTAATGACTTTACCAATGAGGTCAGCATTGACACGGGCAATATAATCATCGCCTGATAAGTCAAGGTCTTCAAGGCTGCCATTCATTTTAGCCGCGAAGTAATATCTTATTGTATCGGTGGGTAAATGTTTGGCAAATTGTTGGGCCTGAATAAAAGTGCCGCGTGATTTTGACATTTTTTGGCCGTTGATGGTTAAAAAGCCATGGGTAAAAATCGCATTAGGCAGTCTAAATTCTGCGCCTTTTAACATGGCTGGCCAAAATAGGGAATGAAAGTACATGATATCTTTACCCACAACATGGTAAAGCTCTACCTGACTGTCTTTTTTCCAAAATTCATTAAAATCCAATTGATTTTCATTACAGTATTTTTGGCAAGCAGCCATATAACCGATGGGGGCATCCAACCAAACATAGAAGTATTTGTTTTCAGTTTGGGGAATTAAAAAGCCAAAGTAAGGTGCATCGCGAGAAATATCCCAGGGTTTGAGGCCTGTTTGAAACCATTCTTGTAATTTGTGTGCCATTTCAACAGGAATGTGTCCTGCTTGTGTCCACTGCTCTAAAAAATCCTTGTAACGTGGCAGATTAAAGAAATAATGCTCTGTGTCACGATATTCTGGTTTGGTATTGGTGACCGTTGAGATGGCATCCATTAACTCAGTGGTATCATAGGTGGCACCGCATTTTTCACAGTTGTCACCATATTGATCGCTTGCCTGACAACGCGGACAAGTGCCTTTGATGTAACGATCGGGTAAAAACATTTGCGCTTGGGTATCATATGCTTGCGAAATAGTTTGGGTGAGGATATCACCATTTTCTTTGAGTTTTAAATAAATATGTTCAACCAGTGCCAGGTTTTCTGAAGAGTTAGTGGTGTGGTAAATATCATAATGCACAAAGAATTTTTTTAAGTCTTCTTCATGACTTTTTTGAATATTTTGGGTGAGCTCTTCAGGGCTGATACCGAGTTGTTGGGCTTTGAGCATAATGGGTGTGCCATGTGCATCATCACCACATAAACTGATACATTGATGTCCTAATAAACGCTGAGTTCGGACCCAGATGTCAGTCATGATGTGTTCAACCATATGGCCTAAATGGAGTGGGCCATTACCATAAGGTAGCGCGCTGGTTACCATCATTTGATGTGATTGAGACATGTATATTCACCTAAAAGCTCTAAAAATTGTAATATTATATCTCAAAGAGCTTGAATAATCTAACGAGATTTATAAATCCCTTGGGGTGAATCGGGTTTGTTGGGAATATCGGCCTCATCAAAATCATCAGAGAGTTTGGGCGGTCGAGGTGGTTTGATACGGGGTTGGGCTTCAGGTTTTAAGAACTGATATAAAATGCTACCACCGAGCAAGGCAGAAAAGACATAAAGCGTGAGTTCTTTAGCATTTTTTAGAATAAGATTGCCTAAAAAATTGATTTTTAGATTTTCTAATACGTGTTCCCAATAAAGCATATTATTCATCCTTGAATAAAAGACCCAAAAACTTGGGTCTTGACATCCATTAACAGGGATTTTAGGGATTAAAAACCATTAGAGATAGAGGCTGTGCGAGAACTTCCTTTTACAACATGTTCTTGAGGTGCATCATGTCCATCTTTATTTGTATCATTTTCAAGAGCTGCAGGGCTAACAGCCAACTCAGACCCACAGTTAGTTGAAATAGAGTTAGAGATATTTAGAGCAGGATCTTTTGGTTTCATTGCATTGAAGAGTGCATTGAAAGCAACAGCTAATAAAGCACCAACGATCATAGAAGCTAAAATAGGTAATGCATAACCTAAAGCTACAGCAGCAACAGCACTACCGACTAAACTTAGGAAAAAGCTAGAAACTGCGAAAGTGATAGCGCCCATTGTAGCAGGGGTTAAGAATAAAGTGGTTGCGTAAACAGCAGCACCTGCAGTTGCGCCGGCGAAAATAGAATATTTATTAAATGCGTTTGTGACCATTGTGTGGACTCCTCTTAGATTAATTTCCGGATTAACTCTATCAAAAAAAATTTTTAAATACAAGTAAAATTATGTTCTAATATTTTAAATTTTGTGTAAAATTGTTTTACATGGGTCTAAAATCAGTTAATATAGCTTAATTTTCAGTCAGGCTTGGTCACAATGAATAAAAAACTAGTTTTAGGAATTACCGGTGCCTCTGGATTTATTTATGCTTTACGCCTTATTGAGCATTTGAAACATATTAAAAATGTTGAAATTCATTTGGTGATGACTAAAGCTGCTCAAATTACCCGGGCGCAAGAAACATCTGTTTCTTTGACAGAATTAAAAAAAATGGTGGACTGCTATCATCCAATTGAGGATATTGGCGCAAGCATTGCCAGTGGTTCTTTCAAGCATGATGGCATGTTGATTCTACCCTGTTCGATGAATACTTTAGCAGAATTGTCTTGTGGAATTACTAATAATTTACTGACTCGAGCGGCGGATGTGTGTTTGAAGGAAAGAAGAAAGCTACTGATAATGCCTCGAGAAACCCCTTTGCATGCGATTCATTTGAAAAACATGGCTACATTAAGTGAATTGGGAGCAATCATTTATCCACCCATGCCTGCTTTTTACCACCATCCTCAGTCCATTGAGGAGATGGTTGACCATACCATAGGTCGAATTTTATCGCTTTTTGATATCGAGCAGAACCTATCGCCCGAATGGCAGGGCTGGTACCCACTTAAGCATAAATAGTCGGGTCACTTACACCCAATTCCAAGAAGCCGTTTTTGCGCATGACACAGCTATCGCAAGTGCCACAGGCATGTCCTGTTTTGCTGAGGCGATAGCAGGATACGGTTTGAGAATAATCGACGCCAAGGCTTAAACCTTCTTGAATAATTCTGGATTTAGACCAATGCAATAGTGGCGCATGAACCCGAAAATTTTGCCCTTCGGTGCCGGCTTTGGTGGCTAATTGCGCTAAATGCTCAAAACTGGCAAGAAACGCTGGTCGGCAATCAGGGTAATTAGAGTAATCAATGACATTGGCGCCAATAAAAATATCATAAGCCCCTGTGACTTCAGCATAAGCCAGGGCGAGCGATAACATAATGGTATTACGTGCCGGGACATAAGTGTTGGGAATATTATCAGAATCAGAATAATCTTTAACTTGCATTTGCTCATCAGTCAAAGAGGAGCCGCCTAGGTCTGCAAGATTAATTTGCATGATTTGATGTTGAACCGCCCCAAATTGTTGGGCGATTTTTTTCGCTGCATCAAGCTCAGCAATATGACGTTGCCCATAATTAACACTTAAAGCGTAACAGTCATAACCTTGTGATTTTGCAATCGCAAGACAAGTTGTAGAGTCTAAACCACCAGATAACAAGACAATTGCTTTAGGCAACATCTTAAAACCTCTGTATAAAAAATGAAAAATTTAGCATAAATTTAAAAAAATGTTAAGGATTTCTTAGTAAAATATAGATATAACAGATTAGTGAGTAATAAAGATGACACTAAATTATTCATCAGTGGACGCACATCTTAATTGGTTACGTACATTTGGTGAATCCACAGAGTTTACAATCACAAAACTTAATGAAAATATTCAGAAGATAACATCACCTAGTCAAAAGCGCTTTTATCTAAAAAAATTAAGCCGAATCAAAGGCGCGCATAATATCTCAAGTGAAGAACTATCTTCTGAGTATGATAAGGCAATGCATTTTATCAATACATTAAATGCTTTTCGCCAAAAAAACACCTCTTTATTAAATTTCTTATTACAGCTTTATTTGGTGGTCAGTGTTGCGCAAAACCATGATGTTGAGAATATCTTCAAGCAAATTGGCTTTAGGCATATGGTTGCTTTTAATATCTTTGCGGCAGCGGTTTGCTATATTCGTTTATTAACTGTTTCTCTTGAGCTTTATCATGCTGCTAATGAAGAAGAAAGAAAGTTTATTCTTCAGCAAAGACAGTTTAATTTAATCACTGATGCCTTGGCGGCAACTATTCATGCTTTAAGACTTGCCTATATGGTGATGAAAGATTATCAAATGCTCCCTATTTTGGGTGTGGTGATTTTTGCAATTGATGCTTTTGTGGCC
>DNMA01000081.1:0-578 GCA_003489505.1 Legionellales bacterium
ATGCATCAAGAATAATTTTAATTGTCTAACTAAATGTGGTGACAGATATTGCGAAATAAACCTCTCATCTTTGTAATATCGCATGGCGTGGTCTAATTGAGTTTGCCAATTGGTATTGGCTAAATCTTTAAACCACATTTTATCCTCTTCGGTAGGGTTTTCACAAATTCGCTTGATATCTTGCATCATATTATAACCTAAAGTATAGGGATTGATGCCTGAAAAATAGGGGCTATTATACTCTGGTTGATAAATGACATTGGTATGGTTTTGTAAAACTTCCATCATGAACTCATCAGTGACTAAGCCTTCATCATACAAAGCATGTAAAAGGGTATAGTGCCAAAAACAAGCCCATCCTTCGTTCATGACTTTGGTTTGGCCTTGGGGGTAAAAATACTGTGATATTTTTCTAACAATCCGAACTATCTCTCGTTGCCAGGGTTTGAGTAAGGGCGCGTGCTTTTCCATAAAGTATAAAATATTTTCTTGGGGCTCTTGGGGAAAACGCTCGGCTTGTATAAGGCGGTTTTCATTGGCAGATTGTGGAATAGTTCGCCAAAGTTCATTGATTTGAG
>DNMA01000081.1:882-8500 GCA_003489505.1 Legionellales bacterium
CGCCAAAGTTCATTGATTTGAGATTCAAGGTAGGCTTGTCTTTTATGTTGGCGAATTTGTTCTTCATGAATGGAGAGGGTGGGCGGATGTTTGTAACGGTCTACCCCATAGTTCATTAAAGCATGACAAGCATCAAGCAGTTGCTCTACCTCTCGTTCTCCATATTTTTCCTCACATTCAGAAATATAATGTTTTGCAAAGACTAAGTAGTCGATGATAGCATCGGCTTGCGTCCACATTTTAAATAAATAATTATTTTTAAAAAAAGAGTTGTGTCCATAACAAGCATGAGCGATCACTAGCGCTTGCATAGCAATGGTGTTTTCTTCCATCAAATAGGAAATGCAAGGATTGGAGTTGATGACCAACTCATAAGCCAAACCCATTTGTCCGCGTTTATACATTTTTTCAATATTAAAAAAATGTTTACCAAAAGACCAGTGATGGTAGCCAATTGGCATGCCCACTGAGGCATAGCAATCCATCATTTGCTCGGCTGAGATGACTTCGATTTGATTGGGATAGGTATCCAGACCAAAATCTTTCGCTATGCGCCCTATAGCCTGCTCATAAGTTTGAAGTGTTTCAAAAGTCCATTCTGCGCCTTTTGATAAGGGTTTTTGTTTCATGATGTTTTCCTTTTAAAAAGCTCATGAAAAACGGGATAAATATCTGGAACTTGCTGAATGGTTTGGATGGCAAAGTTTTTAAATGTTTCGCCTAAGCCTTGGTAAATCTCCCATAAACTTTGGTGATGTCGGGGCATGATTTCTACATAAGCAAAGTATTGCACAATCGGTAGAATTTTTTCTGATAATAATTTACCGCAGTAAGGCGAATCGGCATTCCAATTATCACCATCTGAAGCTTGGGCCACATAAATATTCCAGGCATGGCTAGAATAACGCGTTTGAATCAATTGATTGAGCATTTCAAGAGCACTGGAAACAACTGTTCCCCCGGTTTCTCTGGAATAGAAAAACTCCTGTTCATCGACTTCTTTGGCGGCTGTATGATGGCGGATAAAAACCAAATCAATGTGCTCGTAATTTTTCGTTAAAAATAAATAGAGGAGAATAAAAAAGCGTTTGGCAATTTCTTTTTTAGGCTCATCCATGGAGCCTGAGACGTCCATTAAACAAAACATGACGGCTTGGGTGCTAGGACGCTGGATTTTTGTGAAATGGTTATAGCGTAAATCCATGGTATCAATAAAAGGAATATTGCCTAATTTTCTTTGAATGACTTCAATACGCTTTTGGATGCTGGATTTTTTTTCTTCACTTTGAATGCTTTCTAATTCTTGCTCTAAGTCTTTGAGTTCCTTGCGAAGAGGCCCTCCTAGAGCAAGACGGCGGCCGGTTGCTTGTCGCATAGAACGGACAATATTAATATTGGTGGGTGTGCCTGATTTGACTACACCTGCTCTGGCGGTTTGCCAATCAATCATTTTTGATAATTCTTTTTGTGCTAAATCAGGTAATTCCAAGTCATCAAAAAAGATTTCTAAAAATTCATCGCGATTAAGTTCAAAGACAAAAGGGTCAATGCCTTCACCTTCATGGCTTGCCTCGCCATCACCACTGCCTTGCCCTTGCCCTTGGGCCTGGCGTTTAATGGTATCCCCTTTTTGAAAAACATCATTACCCGGGAAGACTCGGTCTACTTGACCACCTTCACCAGGCTCAAATCGCGGTTCTAATAAATCTTTTGAGGGGATAGAGATTTTTTCACCTTTGGCGATATCGGTAATCCCTCTTTTATGGACCGCCTCAGTCACGGCTTTTTTAATTTGTGATTTAAATCTTTTGATAAACCGTTGGCGATTAACGGAGCTTTTTTTATTCTCCTGTCCTCGCCTATCAATGAATTGGCTCATGATTTTGCCCTTAATTTATTGGGACTTACGGACTCTTAGGTACCACTCACATAATAAGCGCACTTGTTTGGCTGTATAGCCTTTTTCAACCATACGAGAGATAAATTCTTCATGTTTTTTCTTATCATCTTCTGATGCTTTGGCATTAAAAGAGATAACTGGCAAGAGTTCTTCGGTATTGGTAAACATTTTTTTCTCAATCACCGAGCGCATTTTTTCATAGCTATTCCATTTGGGATTTTTACCTTGATTATTGGCTCTCGCTCTTAAGACAAAATTGACCACTTCATTACGAAAGTCTTTGGGATTTGAAATGCCTGCTGGTTTTTCAATTTTTTCTAAATCAACATTTAAGGCATTTCTATCGAGAATTTCGCCGGTATCGGGGTCACGATAATCTTGATCTTGAATCCAGAAATCAGCATAAGTGATATAGCGGTCAAAAATATTTTGGCCATATTCTGAATAAGACTCGAGATAGGCGGTTTGAATTTCTTTGCCGATAAAATCAACGTATTTGGGGGCCAGAAACTCTTTAATAAAGTTTAAATAGCGCTCTTGGGTTTCACTTGGAAATTGCTCTTGTTCAATTTGTCTTTCGAGTATATATAGTAAATGTACTGGGTTGGCAGCAATTTCTGAGTGGTCAAAATTGAACACTTTCGAGAGAATTTTGAAAGCAAATCGAGTCGATACCCCATTCATGCCTTCATCGACGCCAGCAAAATCTTTATACTCTTGAAAAGATTTGGCCTTGGGGTCGGTGTCTTTTAGGCTCTCGCCATTATAAACCCGCATTTTAGAGTAAATGCTTGAGTTTTGAGGGTCTTTTAAACGGGTCAGTACGGAAAATTGCGCCAGCATATTTAATGTCCCTGGAGCACAGGGCGCATCTTTTAAAGAGCTGTTATCCAATAACTTTTGATATATTTTAATTTCTTCTGAAACTCTTAAACAATAAGGCACTTTGACGATATTGATACGGTCAATAAAAGCCTCATTGTTTTTATTATTTCTAAAGGTTTGCCATTCTGCTTCATTGGAGTGAGCAAGAATAATGCCTTCAAATGGAATAGAAGATAAACCCTCTGTCGGATTGTAGTTGCCTTCTTGGGTCGCTGTTAATAAAGGATGCAAGACTTTGATAGGCGCTTTAAACATCTCCACAAACTCTAAAATCCCTCGGTGTGCACGACAGAGTCCTCCACTATAGCTATAAGCATCGGTGTCATCTTGTGAAAATTCTTCGAGTTTTCGAATATCGACTTTACCGACTAATGAAGAAATATCTTGGTTATTTTCATCACCTGGTTCTGTTTTAGCCACAGCAATTTGTTTGAGTCGAGAGGGGTGAACTTTAATGACTTTAAATTGATTAATATCGCCTTCATATTCATCGAGGCGTTTAACTGCCCAGGGTGACAATACATATCTTAAATATCGAAGCGGTATGCTATACTCTTTTTGTAATAATTCACCATCTAATTCTCGGTTAAATAAGGCTAAAGGAGATTCATAAATGGGTGAGCCTTGTAGTGCATAGATGGGCATATTTTGCATTAGATCTTTAAGTTTTTCGGCCAGTGAGGATTTGCCGCCCCCAACAGGACCTAATAGATAAAGCACTTGTTTACTTTCTTCTAAACCTTGAGCAGCGTGTTTTAAAAAACCAACAATTTGTTGAATGGGTTCTTCCATGCCATAAAAATCATGAAAGACATTAAAATTAGGAATAATTTTATTGGAAAATATTCTGGAGAGGATGGGGTCATGGCGAGTGTCAATCATGTTCGGTTCACTAATAGCCATCAGTAATCGTTCAGCAGGATTGGCATAAACACTAGGGTCTTGCCGACAGAGGTCAAGATACTCTGGGAGTGTGATTTCTTCCTGTTGATTTTCGATAAAACGTTGGCGAAAATGATTAAATACATTGTCGCTACACATGGCCATCTCCTTATTATGTACACTTACAACGCATAAAACATTTCTGATGTTACTTTCAGTGTAGACTATTTTTGTAAAATTAACAGACTTGGTTTAGACTAGATTTTTAATTTTTTTCTTATACCAAAATGACGACTCCCAGTGTACTTTTAAAAGATTATCAGCCTTGTGCTTTTAAAATCATTTCAACGGAATTAACTTTTGACATTCAAAGTGTTTTTGATGTGGTCGTGACCAATACCATGCATTTTCAAAAAGTTGGTTCTGGTCCTTTAGTTTTGCATGCCGATGAATTGATTTTAAAAGAAATATATTTCGACAATATTGCTTTGCCAGCATCGGCGTATGAGCTTAGAGAAGATGCTTTGGTTATCTCACAGTGCCCAGATGATTTTTATTTAACGGTGGTGACTCAGAACAACCCTGAAAAAAACAAAGCTTTAAGTGGTTTATATGCTAGCCGTGGCATGTTGTGTACCCAATGTGAGGCAGAAGGGTTTCGACGAATTACCTATTTCCTAGACCGCCCGGATGTCATGAGTATTTTTACGACCAAAATCATTGCTGATAAAGAGCAGTTTCCTATTTTATTATCCAATGGCAATTTAAAAGAATCTGGTGCTTTTGATGAGAAAAGACATTATGCCATTTGGCATGATCCTTTTTTAAAACCCAGCTATTTATTTGCCGTGGTGGCCGCTCAATTGATTAGGTTATCAGATGAGTTTGTCACACAATCGGGCAGAACCGTTGGATTGGATATTTTTGTTGAAGCAGGGGATGAACATTATTGTTCATTTGCAATGCAAGCCATTAAAGATGCCATGCGCTGGGATGAACAACGTTTTGGCAGAGAGTATGACCTTGAACGTTATATGATTGTGGCTGTGAAAGATTTCAATATGGGCGCTATGGAAAACAAAGGCCTAAATATTTTTAATGTAAAATATGTATTGGCTGATGAAAAAACGGCAACCGATGAGGATATTTTAGGGATTGAAAGTGTCATTGGTCATGAGTATTTTCATAACTGGACAGGTAATCGTGTGACTTGTCGAGACTGGTTTCAACTGAGTTTAAAAGAAGGTCTCACCGTTTTTCGCGATCAGGAATTTTCAAGCGACATGAATGACCGAGTCACGCAAAGAATTAACGATGTCTCGCAATTAAGAAAAGTACAGTTTTTAGAAGATGCTGGTGCGATGGCTCATCCCGTACAACCTAAAGCCTATCAGGAGATTTCAAATTTTTATACGGCAACTGTTTATGAAAAAGGAGCAGAACTGGTTCGAATGTATGAAGTTCTATTAGGACGAGACGGTTTTCGTAAAGGCATGGATTTATATTTCCAGCGCCATGATGGACAAGCGGTACGAATTGAAGAATTTTTAGCGGCCATGAGCGATGCCAATGCGATGGATTTAAGTCAATTTCATCAATGGTATGATCAAGCTGGTACACCGGTGGTGGAAGTCAAAGAATGGATAGACCAAGGTCAATTGCATGTATGGATGTCACAGTCTTGCCCGCAAACTGCTGATGGCTCTTTGAAAAAACCTTTGATGATCCCTATCAAATGGGCGGTATATCAAAAAGATGGGCAACGCGTCACGGGGTTGCCTGAGGTCTTGATCTTAACCGAACAAGAACACGAATTTATTTTTGATTTAAAAAATACCGATGTTTTAGTCAATTATTTACATGGTTTTTCCGCACCAATTATTTTAAAAAGAGATTTATCTTTAGATGACATATTAACTTTAATGGCCTTAGAGCAAGATGGTTTTGCGCTTTGGGATTTAAAACAAAAATTAATGATTGAATGGATTCAAAAAGCTTATCAGCAACAAAAAATTGAAAAACTACCTGTTGAAGTGATTGATATTTTTCAATCTTGGGTCAGTAGTGGCCGGTTTTCATTAGATTTATTGGCAGAGCTTTTTCGCATGCCTTCTTTTCAAGAGTGCAGTGTGGGCTTAAAAGCGTTTGACCCGATTTTATTATTTTCCATGTTGAAAGCTTTTGAAAAAGATTTTGCTTTGGCTTTGCAACCACTTTTTGAAAGCCAATTTAAAGCGTTGCAAGTTCAAGAAGGACGATTAGTACGGGCTTTTCGAAATCTTTGTTTAAGTTATTTGATGCAGGCAGATGAAAAGCGCTATGCTGCAATCTGTGAGGATTATTTCAATCAAGCGGTGAATATGACTAACCGCATTGCGGCATTACGTGCGGTCATGCAAACGCATCACCAATCACTCAAAGCTAAAGTTTGTGAAAAGTTCTATCAAGATTGGTCAGTCAATGAATTGGTCTTGGATAAATGGTTTTTCTTACAAGCAACACAAATGGGTACTGATGTATTAGAAAAAGTAAAATCCTTATCGCAACATCCTCGTTTTAATTGGACCAACCCCAATAAGCTGTATATGTTAATTGGTGGTTTAGCACAAAATGTTTTGGCTTTTCATGATGCAAGCGGTCAGGGTTATGCTTTTTTAAAAGATTGCATTTTAAAAGTAGATGCTTTTAATCCACAAATTGCGGCACGTTTAGCCCAGCCACTTACCCGATGGAAAAGTTATGATGATGCGCGGCAACAAAAAATTCAAACCGTTTTAAAAGAATTGATTAGTCATAAATTATCAAAAGATGTAGAAGAAATTATTAGTAAATCTTTAAAAGCATCTTAGGATATGTTGAGGACCTCTAGGGGGGGTAAACTAGAGGTCCTCAATTTACAAGGTGCGACAAAACGATTCCACATTGGTTTTTAATATCAAATGCTCGTCTGGAAATAGTGCATCTGGATGATAAGTTTGATTATCAGCACCCATCATACCAGCAAATATCTCAGAGCCTAAGGCCGAAGTACTTAACAATCCTTCTAATGCATTCATCCCAATTAAACTGGAATGGTTTAGCCATTTTAAAAAACAGGCTAAATGAGGTTTTTCCATGAGTAATTCTTTTAAGAACGCATGATATATCGGATATTTTGCCATCAAAAATAAAGGTGACATGAGCCATGAATACTTGTGTGTGCTGGAGTCAAGAATCATCGGCAATATCCATTCTGTATCATTGAACTCTAAAAATAGAGGGTTTGTTCCAGCATGAAGTAATTCTAAGACTTTTTCTTGCATCCCTGGAATGCCACTCATATGTGAATCAATCATTAATTTTAGGATGAGCGAACTTTGTTGGGTTTTTTTCGGACTTTGATACACTACCACTTCAGGGGATGCAAAACTCCCTTCCCAAAGATTCGGCAAAACATCAATTAATTTGAGAAGGGAGTGAATTCCATTAGGTTGCTGTAAAAAGTGATCAATAATGGTTTTAGCAATGATTTTTTCTCTCAATGCCTGATAGAATTTTGTGCTTTTTTCACAAGCCTCTTTTACAAGACCTGTCAAAAGTTCACTGGTTAAGATATAGGTTAAATATCTTAGGATATTTTTGGAGTAAAGTATTTTTTCCAAAAAGTGATAGGGAGGAATCTGGTGGTTGACCAGCATCACTTCTAAAAAACGTAAGCTTTTTGGATAAAATAGCATGATAAATAATAAATGATGTTGAGAGCTCGGGTCTACTGGAATATCTGCCCAGCGTGAGGCACCCAAAAAGCGCCAAATCATTGGGGCATGAAGTATGCAATCAATTAATTCACCGGATTCATGATGATGCACCAGTTTGATTGCTAAGGTGATAAAGGCCAAAAAGAAATTATTAAAAAGAAGAGTATTCTCAATGAAAAACTCATCCTCTTTTTCCAAGACAATATCAAAATAA
>DNMA01000079.1:0-223 GCA_003489505.1 Legionellales bacterium
CCAGAATCAAACCAAACGTCTAAAGTATCAGAGACTTTTTCATAATAATTTGCATCATCACCAATTAGTTCTTTTGCATCTAAAGAGAACCAAGCTTCTAAGCCTTCTTTCTCAATCCGTTTAGCCACTTCTTCAATCAATTCGACACTACGAGGATGTAAAGCTTTAGTATCTTTATGCACAAACAAAGTCATGGGTGTGCCCCAAGAACGTTGTCTTGATA
>DNMA01000079.1:534-3397 GCA_003489505.1 Legionellales bacterium
AACGTTGTCTTGATAAACACCAGTCAGGACGAGTCTCAATCATGAGGCGCATACGGTTTTGGCCCCACTCTGGCAGCCATTCAATTTGGGATAACTCATCGAGTAATTTTTGACGTAAGCCATTGGTATCCATCATGACAAACCATTGGGGAGTTGCCATAAAAATCAATGGGGTTTTATGTCGCCAGCAATGTGGGTAGGAGTGGAATAAGGATTCTTGTGATAATAATTTCCCCTGATTTTGTAATAACTCAATGATAATGGGATTGGCTTTCCAAACAGAGATACCTGCAATATGTTCTAATTCATCAATAAAACAACCATTGGATTTTAAAAGATTCACAATGGGTATACCGTATTGATGACCAATGATATAATCTTCTGGACCATGAGATGGTGCAGTGTGAACACAACCCGTACCAGTATCCATGGTGACATGCTCACCACAAATCACAGGTACTTTTTTATTCAACCAAGGATGATTTAATAATAATTTTTCAAATGTTTGGCCTTTGGCTTTGCCAATAACCTCAAAAGTTTCAGCTTGTAAGCGTTTAGCAAATCCTTCAACCAATTCAGTCGCCACCACAAAAATCACATGATTGATTTTTACAAAACTATATTCATGTTCTGGATGCACAGCAACCGCTTCATTCGCAGGTAATGTCCAAGGTGTGGTTGTCCAAATAGGAAATACGACATCTCGAATAGTGCTTAAATCTAAACCAAGCGCTTGAGGGTCGACAACACTAAAGGCCACATCAATTGCAGGTGAAGTTTTATCTTCATACTCTACTTCAGCCTCTGCTAATGCAGAGCCACACGCCACACACCAGTGAACCGGTTTAAAACCTTGTTGCAAATGACCTTGTTCTAAAATTTTTCCTAAAGCTCTAACCACTGAGGCTTCATAATCATAGCGCATGGTGGCATAGGGGTTTTTAAAATCACCCAAAACACCTAAACGTTGGAACTCTTCAGATTGAATGGCCATTTGCTCTTTAGCGTATTGCGCACAAACCTGACGAAATTCTTTAGCAGAAACCTTGTCGCCTGCTCGACCAATTTTTTTCTCAACATTCAATTCAATTGGTAAACCATGACAGTCCCAACCTGGAACAAAATGCGCATCATAGCCATTCATGGATTTAGATTTGACAATAATGTCTTTTAAAATTTTATTTAAAGCGTGTCCACAATGTAAATGACCATTGGCATATGGAGGACCATCATGTAATACAAAGGTTTTTTGTCCTTTCCTGGCTTCACGCATTTGTTGATAAATATCTTCTGCTTGCCAATTTGCAAGCGTTTGAGGTTCACGAGTCGGTAAACCTGCGCGCATGGCGAAATCAGTATGGGGCAAATTCAAACTTGTTTTATAATCTGACATAATGGACTTCCAAGCATATAATGTTAATTCGTTTGACTAAAATAATGTTTTGCACAAACAATATCTTCTTCAATTTGTTTTCTTAGTTCTTCGATATTTGCAAACTTTTGTTCATTTCTTAATTTATTTAAAAATGACACTTCTATAAACTGGCCATATAAAGACCCAGAAAAATTAAATAAATGGACTTCTAAAAATAGTTTTTTTCCATCTACAGTGGGCCGATAACCGATATTGGCTACGCCTTGATAGTCTTGTTCCTGACCGCAAATTTTAATATTAACACAAAACACACCTGACAATGTGAGTTTTAGTGGATTGACGGCTATATTAGCAGTGGGAATTCCCCAAAGTCTAGCTAATTTTTGACCATATATAACTCGACCTATTATAGAATAATGTCGACCTAAGCAAAAGGAAATATTTTTTACATCTTGTTTGACAAGTAAATCTCGAACGCCTGTAGAAGAAATGCGCTGCCCCAAAAGCTCATACATGTCAAAAATTCCGAGTTCAAAACCATGCGCTTGCCCCATTTTTTGAAGTAAATGTTGATTACCTAAGCGGTCTTTACCAAAATGAAAATCATGCCCCACCAAAATAAAGCGAGCATATAATCGTTGAACTAAAGTGTTTTGAATAAACTGTTCTGGATGAGTTTTAGCAAATGAAGGTGTAAAATCAATACAAAAAACATAATCTACACCAAGTCTTTTAAGCTGAATGATTTTTTCACGTAAGTTATAAATTCTTTTCGGCGATTGATGACCTAAAAATAATTCTTTGGGATGGGGTTCAAAAATAACCACGACACTCGCAAGCCCCAACTGCATACTTTTTTGTAGCAAAAACTTTAATAAGGCTTGATGCCCTAAGTGCACGCCATCAAAATTGCCGATACTTAAAACACTACCCTGCTCTAAGCTTTTTGCCGTGGGATTAATTTTAAATAATTTCATCTTTCATCAATTAATAAAAATAAAAAAAGGTGCTCATTCAGCACCTTTTCAAGTCTAAAGGACTCAAAAAACTTATTCTTTAGGTGGCCTAACAATCAACATATCACAAGAAGCACCATGTAAAATAGCTTCTGCTGTAGAGCCTAATAAAATAGCTAAACCATGTTTACCATGACTACCAGCAACAATTAAATCAATTTGATGTTCTTTAGCAATTCTTAAAACTTCATGTTTAATCGAACCAAACGCTAAAATGCGGTGTTTGTCATCAACATTTAATTGCTCAGCCAATTGCTTTAATTCTTTTTCTGCTTGCTCTCGAATCGACATTTCCACTTCTGCAAAACCAGCAAAACCTGGATAAGCATAGGCAGGAATTGGCTCAACAACGTGAACGAGATACAATTGAGCATTATTTTCTTTTGCAATTTCACGTGCTCGGTGAGCCGCATGAATTCCCACATCATCAAAATCTGTTGCATATAAAACTTTTTTATACACAGCGTTCTCC
>DNMA01000190.1 GCA_003489505.1 Legionellales bacterium
TAATGCTGATAGGAATGCAGCACTGGTTATTAAGAAGCGAGCAATAAAGTTAATTAGAAACACTGAAACAATGTTTCTAACAAGGGTATATTAATGCCATTTTAAGATAAAAGACGAGGAGTAGCAGGTAAGACGCAAGGTGAGGAATCACTAAGTGCTGGTGACTATGAGTCGTCAAAAAAGAAGAGAACGGCAAGCAAACTGAGTTTGCTTGCTTAGTATTGAAAGCTCCTCGCTTTAGCGGTGATTAGTTTACCTATCGAATTGATGGTTTTAATACCACAGCATCGGCTCCTAGTGAGGGATTCATCACTGGGTCAAATCGGTTTCTCAAACTTGAGATACTCATAGGCCCTGCAGTGACCTTCTTATCTCCTCTTAAGGCTAAAACAAAATTTTCTTCAATTAAGTTTTTTTCCTCTTCTGAAGCGCTAGGGTAATTAACATGATAATCATCAATACATTTGGCCAGTCTTTGGTAACGAGGCAATAAATCGAACTCAATTTCTTCGGCTAATTCAGAAAATTGCTTATCTTGTTGTCCAACATGTTTCATCAGTTTTAAAGCCAATTCATGAGGTGACTGGGTTGTTTGATTCTCCCAAAATGCCGTTACCTCTTCAGGGTAAGGAAGAAATTGACTTAAAATTTTGATAATTTTGGGTAGGCGGCTGACACAATAAGCTAAAGCATGATGAGGCTTTGCTGCTTCATCAGTTTTAAAAGCTTTAGCCCATTCTTCAATATTTTTAGGGGAGGGTAGGTATCCCACCGTGCTTAACCATGCGCGATTTTCATCACTGACACTAATGGTAAATAATATTTTTTGAACAATTTCTTTGACGGTTGTAGAGTATTGATATAAGTCAATACAAGCTTGTTTTTGTGAAACAGGTAAGTCAACTAATCCATCGGCACTCATAAAAATTCGGGTCATGAACAAGGTGGAAATATCATAATTGGCTAAACCAATGGCCCGACTTTTCAAGATATCTTTGGGTGCAGAGGATTTAGATTCTCCTCGTGAGCTAGTGTTGGTTAAAATGCCTAGCTGATAAGGAATACTGAGATGCCTAAAGAGTTCTCTGGATGCCTCATGTTTGATGTATTTTTGATAAGACTGAATACAGCGCTGGATAATCTCTTTGAGCATTTCATATTCATAAGGATAATTACTTTCTAATACTCTTAACTCAAGTGCTCGAAAAGAGTTCTCAGAGGCTTGGCCAGTGACACGTTCCACATAGGTCTCAAACTGATTAAATGCACCTAACTTACAAGCATCAGAGCCTTGGAAGGTCGCAAATAATTGATATGAGGCTTGGGATATTCTACGATGAAAATCACCACCTAAGCCGTATAAAACCCGTAGTTGAACATCTTTTAAACTAGGGTCTATCTCTTGATGGGTTTTTAAAATATCTTGCGCTTTCTTTTCAGCCTCAATTAAATTGATATGGGCAAATACGCCACCTTCTTTACCTAGATCACTGGGGCCTGCCACATAAACAATTTCAGCTTTTTGAATGATGACTTGCTTTAAATAAGGGTTAGAAAGCATATCATCTAAAATCATGGGAAGATTATCTAAATCTTCTGGTGTTTCACAAAGTGGAATCAGGTTGACTGGCGGTCTTCTGATTTCATCAATATAAAGTTTTCTATTCATATAGGAAGAAATACCAAAGAGAATAATGACTTCATTCAAACTGAAGTAATTTTCTGTATCAGATAAAATATAAGAAAATTGATCTTGGTATTCTTGTACAAAATTTAAGATTTCTAATTCTCTTAAGGTATCTTTACTTAACTGTTTTTTATAAAGCTTTAGGGTATTAAAAAACACCGAGTTACTTCTTAAGTAATTATGAAACTGGGCTTTTTTTCCTGCACTTAAATCACTGTATAAGCTATCTTCTAGGAGTGTTGCAAATTCACTATGATATTTGGCTAAAACCTTACCCATATCATCAAAGGCTTCTTTATTGGCTTTACTCGATTGTCTAACAAACTGTTTTAATTCACCCCTAAAGCCTACCAAATCGACTAGGTCTCTTAATTGAATCAGTGCTTTTTTTTCTTCAGAATCAAAGTGCAGGATATGAATGACTTTTTCTAATTCAGCAATAAAGCGAGTTTTTGCAATCTCTGAACCTTCAAGGTTAAAAAAGATTTGGTCTTGAATCGATTTTTTACAACGTTGTAAATATGCATAAGCACTTTCTAATTGTGGAAAGAGTGCTATCATGGGTGCTAAATGTTCCATATAGCGTGTGACGATAGCAATTTGCAGACTGGCTTCCATATGTTCCATGGTCTGTCTTGAACGATTTTTATTCCCATCAATATCAGCAACGGCCCAACTCGAAACGTTTGAATATGAGTATTTATTAATTTGTGTTAAAAAATTTTCTACTGCTTCTTTTTTTTGATGATGGTTTTTAGAAAACTCTTCAATATTTTTACGATTGAATTCAGACCAAGACTCCATCATGTCCAGATAGAGTGTATCTTGTCTGTCAATTTCTTCTT
>DNMA01000087.1 GCA_003489505.1 Legionellales bacterium
GCAATTATCACGTTTCGAAAGTCACTTCAGTCAATTACTAAAATCAGATAGTTTGAATCAGGATGAGAAACAAGCACTTCTATTCTTGATTCAAAATCGTTTTTAATTTTCTTTTGAGCTGTTCATGTGCAAACATGAACAGCCTAACTTTTACTTAAATATTTTCTGTGATACAGACATATAGAATTCAGTCAAATGTACTAGGGTTTCTTCTGGAGGATTGGCTAAGGTTAATTCTTTCATCAATCTATCTAAAAAATCCAGAGCCACAGGAATAAATTTGGGTTCTAATTTTTCACAATATTCCGCTAAACTGGTTCTAGCCGATTGCATTAATTCAAGATGAACACACGTGATGCCTTCCAAAGCTGCATAAAACTCAATGGGTTTTTCTTGCGTTTTTTGAGTCAAAAAAATACGAGTTTGCAACTGTTCTTCTTCTGTCATAAACATCATGACATGGCGATTTGCAACACTTAATATTACAGGAGCCTCTTGTTCAACTCGAGGACCTTCACTTAAGTCTTGGATTTTTTTAAGTAATTGTTCTTTTTTCGCTATCAATGACTTCGCAGTTCTTAAAGATATTCCTCCAACTTTTTTGAGCTCTGTGTCAATATCCATGACTCTATCGTAAGCATCTGCTACTTGATAGGCAACATGCATTGCTTCATAAGCTTGATCTTCTGTGAGTCCTGGCATTAAACCCTCAAGACGCTCTATTATCGAGTCAGAACAAAAATCGTTCAAGAACCCCCTATGCACTTGAGCTTGATGCACAGTTTGTCTTGAGGCTTTTGCCTTTTCATGTCTTCTTTTGCCGAGTTCATCATATTGCTGAATTAATCTTAAGAATCTTTCTTGTTTCAAAAAATCTTTTTCCTCAAGTTGGCTTGTAAAACCTGTAAAAAAGGAATGGTTAGAGTCTGAAATTTTTTGCATGATTCTTGAAGAGTTAATAATACGCGGACCATTGCTTTCAGTGTAGATATTAATAGTACTTAAAATTCCACTCAATTGAACGCCCATGGGATGATTAGCGTCAAGCAATTCTTGCATGCGGTTTCTAAGACGTATAAAAAACATTTTTGAATTAAATTGAGGCGTTTCTGAAAAACATTTGATTCTTATGGAATTGACAGGATGCAAATCCAAAATTAACACTCCAGCCGGCCTGCCATCAGGTAATTCTATCGAAAAATCGATATGCATTTGTTCAAGAATCGCTGAAAAACATCTCTCATTTTCATGATGCAGCATATGCTCAAAAATGGTGACAGGCGCTGCTTGAAAAAGAGGTTCAAAGATAGAGATATTAAATTTTTTCAAAATAGCAATTAAAATCTCATGAGATTGATGACGTAATAAATGAAGAAGAATTAAAGGCTTTGGGTGTTCCATAAAGTGATAAACAACAGAAAAATCTTCTAATTGATTACACAAGACCATTGCTTCCAGATACTTATTCATAAAATCTTTGCTAACACACTGTAATTGAGTGCTTTGTCGAGCAAAATGTTGCAAAGTCAGTTTTTGACTAGCATTTAATTTCATCTCCTCTAATTGAAAAAGTTGTTCATTCAAACTATCGTTAAGTTCAGCGACTTCTAATAATTTACGGCGATATAAAGGATGAATTTCTAAATTTAAAGCCCCTTCAGCTCTGATGAGTCTTTCAGTGCTTTCATCTAAAACTTGTTGGAATATGTGTAGATTTTCTTTTGTTTTAGAGATGAGCTCACAAGTTACATCTTGTTTGACTATTTCAAGCGGTGATAAGCTTCTTGCTTCAATTACGGGCAGAGCATGCATAGGCTGATAGGTCGCCTGATAAGCTTGTAATTCTGATTTTTCTGCAAGAATCGTTGCATAATGAGCTTGTTTTTTTGTATATAAGGATGGGTTGGAAATATTTAATACTTCTAGGGTCTTAAGGATTTTTTGTAATGAAGCAATTTGTGGCTCTAACTCACCTTCCTCTAAAAACAACAGTTCTCTAAATAATTTAGTTTCTGAGGAAAATGCTTTTTCATGCGTTTCGATGAAAAGTGAAAACGCTCTTCTCTTTTCTCTTAAAAAAGGAATCGCTTCATGAAAAATCTCTTTGACTTCAGATAATTTTAAAGGTGAGGATTCATCATTGGCTTTGAGGTTTTTAGAATTAAAACCACAAACTTGTCCTGCTTGATTTTGATAAACATGAAATTTAAGTTCCACCAAATCAGAAGCCAGCACCGCAGTAAAATGAATATCTGAAAAACCACTTTCTTCTGTCATTTCCGAAAAACAACTGAAATGCGTATCCACCACATCCAAGACACCAAATTTAGGGTGTTCAATTTTTACATTAGGGCTATCAAATGGAATAAATATATAGTTTTGACCTGTTTGAGTGGTTTTATGCATTAACGCAAAAGTTTGGAGATGTTGTTGCAATAAGTAGTGAAGGTAAAGATAGAGTGGATTATTCATAAAACAGTTAGTTCAAAAAAAGAATATATTAACACAAATCCACTAAAATGTAATCTATTTAGCTTGCTTTCGCTTCCAGTAACTCATCAATAGCTTGGTCTAGTTCATCTTGATTCTCTTTCAAAC
>DNMA01000140.1:0-414 GCA_003489505.1 Legionellales bacterium
ATCTAAACGATGGTTAATCGCATTAATCCTTCTTTGAATATGTAAATACCTTTCTAGTAAAGTATAATACTCTTCTAAACTGGGATGACGCCAAAAGAATTTAGGATGGTACAAAAAGTTACTAATTAAATTCATTTCACTTTTTGCAACTAAGATTTCTCCAATAATTTGTCGAATACTATTTCGACTGATATACATTTCACCTTTGTTAGAAAGATTCGTGATAAAAGGCGTGTATTTTTCAATTAAACTTTCCTGGAGTGTTTCAAAGTATTGCAGTTTTACCGATTGAGAAAACCCATAAGACAGGCTGAGTCGAACATCCTCAGCATCAATGTTTTTGTCGATGGTGAGACAATCCACATCATAGTAACCATGTGGTGTGATTTCAGTTTTTTCAGCTAAGCTGTAACT
>DNMA01000140.1:749-2954 GCA_003489505.1 Legionellales bacterium
GGGTTTGAATGCCCAGTGGCCGATTTGAAAATAATGTGAATTGTTTTAGATAGGGCTTGATACGATACCGTTGTATCCCCCATGAAACGACGGTCCCATTTTTGAAGACAAAAATCAAAATAGGCTTTTCACTTTCCATTTTGAGTTTTAAAACATCTCGGGAACGGGAAATGATGAGGTTTGGATATTTATCCTTCATATGGATATCCAAACGGTTCAGATCAATTTGATCTGCTATACAAAAACTTAAACACTCCATTATTATCTCAAAATGTTATTCTGATAAAGCCTCTTTTGAATAGGCTTTGCGTCGTTCAGTTGCACCACTGAGCCATAAGGGGCAAACCTCTAGAATTTCTGCAATTTTATCAAGCTGTTCGCGATTGGGCAAACTATAACCAAACAACATGGCGTTGGCTAAATGTCTTGATACACCAAATACCTTAGCAACAGCTTTGGTTTTTTCAGTTAATTCATCAGGAAAACCATTGGTTGCTAACTCCCGATTAAATCTTTGGGAAAAAGTTTTGCTATTCATAAAACTGTCCTTAGTTTTGTTAATGATGAGCATCCATCTCACTGTTTTAATCTGGTTGTGCAAGTTTATATTAACTGATTTCTTGTTTGATGTGAACCTATGTTGCTTTTATTTAAATAATTGATATTTAAATTTTCATTTAGAGTCATATTTATTCATTTCTGGCGTCATTTTAAAAAAGGCTAGTGATATGTTATGTTTATTGAGAGGCTTCAATAAAGGACGATGATGTCGGT
Organism: Legionellales bacterium; assembly: GCA_003489505.1. GTDB lineage: Bacteria > Pseudomonadota > Gammaproteobacteria > Legionellales > Legionellaceae > UBA2653. The sequence continues at coordinate 1,524 of DNMA01000140.1, forward strand.
CATTTCTGATTTTGTATCTGAACAATATGATAAATGGTCTTATCCCCAGCCCATCATGGATTTGCCCTCTTGGCTCAATAAGCATTGGCAGTGGTTTGACCCGAGTCACTCTCATCATCTGTTTTGGCCGAACTGTGATTATCCAGCTAAATTAGATATCCTTGTTGCTGGTTGTGGCAGCAATCAAGCGGCAGTCTTAGCTTATACCAATCCCACTGCCCAAGTTGTGGCTATTGATGTTAGTAAAACAGCCCTGAAACATCATGAATATCTTAAAAAACAATACCAATTAAAAAATCTAGAATTGCAGCATTTGCCAATTGAGCAGGTTAATCAATTAAACCGTGAATTTGATTTGATTATTTCGACAGGGGTCTTGCATCATTTGCTAGACCCTTTAATCGGTTTGCAATCGCTTGCTCAATGTTTAAGAGCAGAAGGGGTTATGGCACTGATGTTGTATGCAAAATATGGACGGGCTGGGGTTGAAATGCTCCAAGGTGTTTTTCGAGACCTGGGTTTACAACAAGATGGGGAATCGATTGCTGTTGTTCAAGCAGCCTTATCGTCTTTGCCAGTAGACCATCCCCTGCATGTTTATATGCGTCTGACACCTGATCTTAAATTTAATGCAGGACTAGTTGATACGTTTTTACATCGGCGTGATAGAAGTTACACGGTAGATGATTGTCTTGAACTAGTCGATTCATCAGGCCTAGTATTTCAAGATTGGTATTTTAAATCCCCTTATTATCCAGGGATACACCCTGAGAATTCTTTTTATGATGCTTTAGCTCAGCAGCCTTTAAAGAAACAGTGGGCCGTCATGGAACGTATCGCATTTCGAAATGCCTGTCATTTTTTCATGGCTTGTCATCCTATGCGTTCGAAAGAAAAATATCAGTTTGATTTTGAATCAGATGCCATATTGCATGCGATACCTTCATATCGTTACAAATGTTTTTTGGATGGGCAGCAAATATGTCGTCCTGATTGGAAGCTAGAACTTGAAAATGATGACTTAAAAATCGTTCGTCTTATTGATGGGTCGCGTTCAATTGTTGAAATTATTCAGAGGTTTATATTGTCTGAAAGTTTAGATTTTGATGAAGTAAAAAACCATACATTGATGCTTTTAAAATTACTGGTGCATCGAGACTTTTTGTTATTGAAACAGTCGGTGTAAATCATTCAAATAGGAGCGATGATGAATAAGAAATTATTGGTTTTACTGAGCATGAACTGTATAGCCTATGCCAGTGAGGATTTAGGAGCTGAGCAATTAACCAAACAGAGTTATCAGGAAGTTTTAAAAACCAGTCAGGTTATTAAGGGTACTGGAGGCAAAGGGGGGGTTGGAGCTATACTTGATGATGAAGGTAGTGGAGGTAGTGGAGGTAATGGAGGTAATGGAGGTGATGGAGGTGATGG
>DNMA01000023.1:0-2701 GCA_003489505.1 Legionellales bacterium
GGCAAAACAACGCTCCCCATTATTCATGCACTCAGTCAAGCAAGACCTGAAGACAAAGCAATCATTGAAAACAGCCTGAAAGAAGGCTCGATAGAAAATCTAGACCAAATTATCCAGATTATTGCAGATTGTGATTCCATTCATTACACCAAAATGATTGCTCAAAAAGAGGCAGAGCTTGCCAAACAATCCTTAAGTTTTTTAGCTAACTCTCCGTTCAAAGATGCCCTCCTAGAAATTGTTAACTATAGCATTCAAAGAAATCACTAAATACCCTCATCATCTGACAAGTTATGAGGTTAATTGAGGAAAATTCTTCAGACTTTCTGCTGCATCAATCTCACTTAAAAGCGTATCAATAATACGAGCGCACTCACCTTTGAGAATATTTATCGAACCTGTTGTTAAATAAGAATAATGCATGGTTATAGGAAATATCAAAAGATTTCAAGTTTATTTGATGGGGAACGGTCAAATCTTTTAAAAAACAGCTCTACACAAAGTGAAATCCTTCGTAAAAAATGAATAGCTAATATGGAAAACATCTTTCAAAAGGCAAAACCAGTATTGGAGTTATCTGAAGCACTCGTTTACGATGAGAATATCAATCAGTCAGTGGGGCAAGCTTTGGGGTTTCGGTCTCATTCTTAGAAAAGAATACTTGTACAAAAGGCTTAACTAACGATAAAATAAGAATCATTTTTCAGGAAGGTTCATGCGTTCAGCTTCACCAAGAATTAATATACTGATTATCTCTTTGGCGATTTTCATGGAATTTTTAGATACCAGTATCTTAAATACTGCGATTCCTTCTATTTCATTAGCCTTTCACATTCATCCCATTGATTTAAAAACAGCTTTAATCAGTTACTTAATGAGTTTAGCCATTATTATTCCCATTAGTGGTTGGTTGTGTGATTATTTTGGCTTAAAAAAATTATTTATGATTGCGACTCTGGTGTTTACCATCACCTCTTTGTGTTGTGGATTTTCCCAAAATATTTATCAACTGATTGTTTTTCGCTTTCTTCAAGGACTGGGTGGTGCTTTAAATTTCCCGATTGCCCGAATGATTATTTTTAAAACTTTCCCAAAACATGAATACATCAAAAAGATGAATGTCGTGATGATGCTTGCATCGATTGCAGTAGTGATGGGTCCTTTAATAGGTGGGCTAATAGTCGAGCATTTCTCCTGGCGATGGATATTTTGGCTTAATATACCCATTGGGTGCCTGAACTTATTATTGATGCAGAACTATTTACCCCGCTACCCCACGCATAGACCTTACAAACTAGATAAAATAGGTTTATTGTTTTTTGCCTTTGCTTTATCTAGCTTTTTATTTTTTATTAGCCTGTTAAGTGATTTCGAGCTGCATTTTGCTTACAGTAATCAGATTTTTTTATTTTCAGTCATTTGTTTTTTACTTTATTTTATTCATTCAAGAAAACAAAGGCATCCCATTATTGACTTAAAGCTTTTCCAAAATAAAACTTTTAGTATTGGTATTATCACTGGCAGTATTTCAAGACTAGCACTGAACGGTTTTCCATTTTTATTACCCATTTTTTTTCAAATTCATCTTCATAAAAGCCCCAGTCTTTCAGGTTTTTTAATCTTATTTTGGGCTTTGGGCGCTATTATTTCCCGAGTATTTAATGTGAGTATTTTAGAATTCCTTGGCTTTAAAAAAAGCCTCATTATCAATACCTTTTTTGTATCAGCGATTATCTTAAGCTTTAGGTATCTCAATTTAGAAAGCCCCATTTGGATGATTGCTGGTATTGTCTTATTCAGTGGTATTTTCTCAACGATTCAAAGTACTTATGTAAATGCTATGACTTTTGATCATGTTGATGAAACAAACTTTGCGCTCAGTACCAGTTTATTTAGTACGATTCAGCAAGTGGGGATGTGTTTAGGAATTGCTTTGTGCGCTATCTTCTTAAGTGTTTATTCCGAGCAAGAAGTGCTCACGGCGATGACTTTTGTCAAAACATTCTCCAGCCTTGCCATCATTCCCCTATTCAATCTGATGATTTTCTTTAGGCTTGATGAGCAGACTGGAGAGTCTTTAATTAAACGTTAAATCTAAAATGCATGATATCGCCATCTTTAACGATATAGTCTTTACCTTCTAGACGCATTTTACCAGCTTCTTTACAGGCTTGCTCGCCACCTAGCTTGATAAAATCATCATAGGCAATCACTTCTGCACGAATAAAGCCTTTTTCAAAATCAGTATGAATGACACCGGCTGCTTGTGGTGCTGTTGCCCCAACTTGAACAGTCCAAGCGCGAACTTCTTTCACACCGGCAGTAAAATAGGTTTGTAAACCTAAAAGGTCATGTCCTGCACGAATTAAACGATGCAAGCCAGGTTCTTGCCAATTTGCCAGTTCTAAAAATTCTTTTTGTTCTTCTTCTGATAATGAAATCAATTCCATTTCTAAAGAAGCACAGATTTCAACAACAGGTGCATGCTCTTTTGCCGCCAATTGTTTTAAATCTTCTAACCAAGGATTTTCACCGTTTTCATTGACGTTAGCCACATACATCAAAGGCTTGGTGGTCAATAAATTAAGACGCTGTAAAATTTGTTTTTGCTCATCCGATAAATTCAGCACGCGAAGTGATTGACCTTCATTCAAACATTTTAAAGCGATTTCTAAAAGCTCTTGTTCTTTAATCGCTTCTT
>DNMA01000023.1:3010-3191 GCA_003489505.1 Legionellales bacterium
GTTCTTTAATCGCTTCTTTTTGACCGGCTTTCACCAGTTTTTGATTTTTTTGAATCGCTTTTTCTACGGTCGCTAAATCTGCTAGCGCCAATTCTAGGTTAATCACTTCGATATCTCGAATAGGCTTCACAGAGCCTGCTACATGAATGACATCATCGTCAGCAAAACATCGCACCACATG
>DNMA01000212.1 GCA_003489505.1 Legionellales bacterium
GCCAATATACCTGATGATTTTGCATTACTTATTCAAATCTTAAAAGCTTAATTATGCATATCATTGCGCCCCAGTGGAACGCACCCCAATATGTTAAGGCCTTTACTGTTGCCCACCCTTTAGATGAAAAGCTGCATGCCAAAAAATGCTCTTCAAATTTTAAAGCACATATTAAAAAACATTTTCAATTTGAAAAAGAACCTGCTTATTTAGAACAAATTCACTCAAACATTGTCATTGATGTAGACCATAACCCACAAAGAACAGGCGATGCTTCTATTACACAAAGCATTCAGCAACCCTTAGTCATTTTAACAGCCGATTGTTTACCTGTTTTGATTACCCATCGTTTTAATAAAGAAATTGCCAATGTTCATGCTGGCTGGCGTGGTCTTTATGAAGGAGTTATTGAAAATACGTTTTCTCTCTTAAGGGATAAACCTGAACATTATATGGCTTGGATTGGTCCTGCCATTTGTGAAAATTGTTATGAAGTGGGAGAGAATTTTCGACAAAATTTCTTAAAAAAAGACGCTGGGTTTTTTGATTGTTTTATTAAAAAAAAGGATTGGCATTTTAATCTTTCACATGCTGCAGAACTGATTTTACAAAAAATAGGCGTACATCAAATTCATCAATCTCATCTTTGTACATTCGAACAAGAAACATTATTTTCATATCGACGTGAAAAAGAAAACGCCAGTCTTTTAGGCACTATTATTTGGTTGGAGGACTAAAATGGAATTAAAAAAATTAATCAAATCTATGGCTTTAGGCTTATCACTACTGTATTCCAGTACTGAGTTTGCGATGCCCATTGCCGATGGAATGAAAAGTCTTTCACCGATGCTGACTCAAATCATGCCAGCCATTGTGAATGTGTCGGTTCAAGGTAAAGCACCTGGTCAATTTATTATTCCAGAGCAGTACATGCAACAAGTGAATCCCAACACCCCACCGCCGCCTGAACTTTTAAGACCCCGCCCTTTTAGCTCAATTGGGTCGGGTGTCGTTGTCGACCCTAAAAACGGGATTGTCGTCACCAATAGCCATGTGATTCGTAATGCTGAAATTATTACCATTACCCTCATGGATGGTAGACATTTGAAAGCCCGAAAAATTGGAGAAGACCCCTCTACCGATATCGCGGTCTTACAAATTAAACCGGAGCGTTTACAATCTTTACCTATCGGTGACTCTGATAAAGTTAAAGTGGGTGATTTTGTTGTTGCCATTGGTAACCCCTTTGGATTAAATAGCTACGGCAATAGTCAATCAGCAACTTTTGGGATAGTCAGTGCGATGAAACGCAGTGATATTAACTTAGAAGGCGTTGAAAGCTTTATTCAAACCGATGCAGCTATCAATCCTGGCAACTCCGGTGGTGCATTAGTGACCACCCAAGGTGAATTAATTGGTATCAATACCGGTATTGTTTCACCATCGGGCGGTAATGTCGGGATTGGTTTTGCCATTCCAATTAATATGGTTCGCGATGTCACGCAGCAAATTTTACAGTTTGGCTCGGTTCAAAGAGGCATTATGGGAATTTTTGTTCAACATCTCACCCCAGAATTAGCTATTGCCATGGGTTATAATCAAGAACAACAAGGCGCACTCATTGCTCAAGTCAATCAGGGTTCCACCGCCGAACAAGCTGGTCTACATACTGGTGATATCATCACTAAAATTAATGATACAACGATTACCCAAGCAAGTCAGGTCAAAGCAACCATTAGCCTATTACGTTCTGGCACACAAGCCAAAATTTATATATTAAGAAATGGTCAGGCCAAAGCGATTAATGTGATGGTCAGTGATATTCGTCAATTTGAACAACAATTACAAGCGACCAACCCCTTCTTATTTGGTTTGGCTTTAGGTAATTTTGAACAAGATGCACCACCCAATGGCATGGTGCAAGGTGTTCAGGTCAGAGGCGTATTAGAGAACACTTCAGGCTTTAGAGCAGGCTTAAAGCCAGGGGATGTGATTATATCCGCCAATCGTAAACCAGTCACAAAAATTGAAAGCCTTCAACAAATTGCCAAAAGCTCTCAAAAACAACTGCTGTTACAAGTGCTCCGTGGTGACGGCGCACTCTTTGTGCTGTTAGATTAAGGCAGATGGGTATAAATAATTGACCACGGCTTCTTTTGCTGTGGTCAGTTCTTCTTTATCCTCAAATAAAGCCACTACACTTTCTTTCGCCAAATTCTGTGCAAGTTTTAATTGAAGAATCTTATCCAAAATCTCTTCTGAAGGAGATGATGCTGCTTCAAGTGTAGCCGCTTTACTCCAAAAACAGTTAGCGCCTTTACCGCCACTTAAAACAGTGTTTTGATTAAATGTTTGGATAACCGAAACGTCAATTGCTCTATCCCAATTATCTACGGAAGCATACAAGTTTTTAATTTTTATCACTTCTTCATCGTTTTTATCAAGTCCATCAAATCGGTCTCTGGTCATCGTCATTGCTCTCAATACTGCATAACAAGTGACAAGCGCACCCATTAATGCGCCAACAGCAATGGCAGCTATTGCACCTGGGATTAAACCCAAGAAACCATAACCATATTGGGCAATTGGGGTTCTATCGTCAATATTGTAAGCCTCTAAAGATGCCATTTTATTAAAGCTTTCCTGACATGTTTTAATAGATTCCGTCAGTACTCGATAAGAAACTCTAGCGAAGCTTGCCAAAATTCCTGGCAGCAAAGCAATGGTCACTCCGACAAAAGCCCCTAATAAATGGGTATTCTCCATTTTAGGTGATGCTGGCAATTCTTCTTTATCTAGATGCGGCAGTGTCCAAAGGACTTTTACACTGGCAATGGCATAATCTGCAACACTATAAGCAAATCGATAGACTAATTTAAAAAATCCAGATATCTCATTATCTGGTTTTAATTCACTAGATGCATGGATAAAACCTCTACCACTTTCATAGATGGTTCGGATAGCAAAGTTGAATACCGCCAGTGCTGCTGCTGTAATAGCACCCAATATCATACCAGCCATCAAAGTCGGAAATACCGCGGCAAAATACCAACCCGATATATCAGGGTCCTCCTTTTCAAAAAAGCTCCAGTTTATATTCCAAACGGCATTAAACCCCTTTGGGACTAATTTTAAAAAGCCATAATAATTAGCCATTAAAACTAAACCAATCCCAAAAAAGACTTCTTTCCAAAATAAAGAACCCACCGATCTTAAATTATCTGATGCTTTAGTCTTTTTAAATTTAGTATAAGCGAAATTCCAACCAGCTGTCGCACCTAATACTAGATCATAGGTCATCAAGCGAAGTGCATAAGTCAATACACCAAAGCCTGCACCAATAGCCGTACCTGCAATCAGGCCAAGGCTACCTTTATAATTGCTTTCATGCCCAATCTCTTCGAGGAAAATATCATTCACAGCCAAATGTATCACTTTTAGCATTTGATAAAAGCCTTCCTGAAGCTGATATGCAATGAATTTCCCCATCGGATAAAATACATATTGTAATTGATACAATTCAATATCTGATTCTTTAGTAAATACTTCTTGCATTCCTTTGAATAAACCCTGAATGGGGTCATAAACACTCCATCGTAAAGCAGTGATGAAAGCTAAAGAAGCTAAGCCTAAAGTGGAACCGATGATTAAACCGGGTATTCCCATGAAATTTGGTTTTTTGTACCCTACATTAACCCATTCAGGAATACTTAAAGTGCTTAACCAAGAAAACCATTGCGCAAAATCTTGCAGGCTATATTGAGCCATGATAACGCTAAAGCTTGATAAATGGCCTAAAGCTATCCCGGGTAGGGCAAATATTTTATCAAAAATAGTGAATCCATCAAATGCAGAATAACTATCACTTTTATTTTCTACTATCAATTGTTCTAGAGCCGTGTAAGATACGTTTAACATCTCAAAGTTTGCTCTCACAATTCGCTCTAATCCTGACAGGGCAAAAAATGGAACTGCAAAAATCAATCCCAAGGCATAGCCCAA
>DNMA01000209.1:0-286 GCA_003489505.1 Legionellales bacterium
CTTTAAATAAACTACCTGTTAAACCCTGGCTAAAGGCAATGGGGGCAAAAACAGCTGCTAAGGTAATGGTCATCCCAACGATAGCACTAGCAATCTCAGAGCTTCCTTCTAAACAGGCCCTCCAGGGGTCTTGATGTCTGGCATAATGTCGATGAATATTTTCAACAACGACAATGGCATCATCAACGACCAATCCAATGGCTAAAACAAAAGCTAATAAAGTTAATAAATTAATAGAGCAGGAAAAAATTTGTAAAAAGACGCCCATACCAATTAAAGAAAGAGG
>DNMA01000209.1:605-799 GCA_003489505.1 Legionellales bacterium
ATGGTTAGAATAGGTACAAGTACTGCACGCCATGAACCTAAAAATAAATACATGACTAAAATAACAATCAAAACAGCCTCACATAAGGTTGTTATAACTTCATCAATCGCTGCATGAATATATTGGGTTGCATCATAAACAATTTTTGAATGCATCCCCTTAGGATATTGTTGTTTAAGAAGCGGAAGGTGTTT
>DNMA01000209.1:1197-3697 GCA_003489505.1 Legionellales bacterium
CCATCAAAACGCGCTTCTTCATCATTGGATTCAGCGCCTAAGAAGACATGAGCGACTTGATGAAGTCGAATAGCTGTTCCATCAGAACAATTGATGAGCATTTTTTTAAATTGTTTTAAATCGTGTAAATCGGTATCAGTGGATAAGGGTGTCGCAAGATATTCATTTTTGACTTGGCCGGCGGTGGTGATAAATTGGTTTTGACTCAGTGCTTTCATGATATCTTCAGCACTTAAACCATAAGCACTCATCAAGAGCGGGTCAAGATGAATTCTTAGGGCATATTTTTTGCCACCTAAAATATCAATTTTTGCAACACCTTCTAGGTTGCTTAACTGCGGTTGAATAGAGCGAATAGCGTAATCAGTCATGCTTTGCGGACTGAGCGTTTTGCTTTGTAAGCTGATATACATTAAAGGTGTACTGCCATCACTTTTCTTTTCAATGATAGGTTTTAAAGCGCCGTTGGGTAGAAGATTGGAAGTTTGTTGTACTTTATTGATGATATCCAGTAATACTAAATCTGGATTGGCATTTAAGCGTAAATACGCGGTAATGCTACTGGTATTGGGTTGGCTAGAGGATTTGATATAGTCAATCCCTTCTGCGCTGGCAATAGCGGATTCAATGGGGGTAGTAATGAGTCCTGCAATGGTATGAGCATTAGCACCTGGATAGCTAGTATTGATGGTAATGACAGCCGTGCTTAATTGCGGAAATTGACGAATGGGCAGTTTAAAGCAAGAAAATAAGCCAATGCATAAGATAAAAAGGTTGATTGAAATAGCCAATACAGGGCGTTTTAGAAAAATATCAGTCACAGCCATGATTAAAATCCTTATACATTTTTTTGCAAATGAATGAGTTGCCCGGTATGAACTTTTTGCGTTCCTGCATTGATTATCCAGTCAGTTGGATTGAGATGAATTGAAATCAGGCTTTGATTTTGATGATTTTGTACCAGTTGAATGTTTTGCTCTTTGACTTGATAGCTTTTATCTTTTGAGGAATATTGAGCAATCAATATTTTACTGCCATTCATCGTATTCACAATTGCTGAATTGGGAAGGCTAGTCAAAAGAGTTTTTGAAGAAACAGGTACCTTTATTTTAATCATCAGCCCTGGAATCAAGGCATGATGTTGATTATCCATTTCTGCGCGAACATGAATGGTATGAGCTAAAGATTTAGAGCTTGGCTCAATGGCACTAATGAGGGCTTTTTGAGAGCCATGTATTTGAATCGCATCATGGATATGAATTTGATTAAAATATTGTTCTGGTAAGTCAAAATCAATGTAGAGTGGATTAAGTTTTACAATTTCAACTAAATCTTTTTGACCGGGGTTAATATATTGTCCTGGATAGATATTGGGAATACCCAAAACACCAGAGAAGGGGGCCCGAATTTTTTTTTGCTCCCATTGAGCTTTGGCTTGCTCGTAAAGTGCTTTAGATTTTTTTAAACGGGTCAGACTTTCAAGGTATTGGCTTTGGGAAATGTCATGTTTTTTCCAAAGTGTTTCATACTGTTGATGTAGTTTTTCTTGTAATTGGTAGTCAGCGAATTGTATTTTTTTTTGAGCGGTTTCGATTTTATCATCAAGTTGAACCAGTAATTGACCTTTTGTGACCGATTCATTGGCTTTAAAATAAATCTGTTCAACTTTGCCACCAATCGCAGGGCTTAAGTCGACAATTTTTTGGGCATGGATTTGACCCATGGTATGGTAATATTTTGTAAATAGAACGGATTTAGGGTGAACTGCCCCGACATAGGGCTTTTGTTGGGTAAATTTAGAAATAAAATAATTAATCATATGTTTTTTTGAAATGTAAAATACTAGCAAGATAAGACTAAAAATAAGGCAGATGATGATAGTCTTTTGACTATGTTTTGAGATTTGCATAGGGTGTAATCATTCATTTCATAAAAATTGCACGTATCTAAACATAGTTCTTCGGGCCTGACAAGCGGACCCCATCCTATTCATGAACGATGCCAGGTTGATTGACATCTTGCTTTTGTATACATATTATAATCACCTATTTTAATTTTCTTTCAATCTATTAATATGAAAACCATTTTTAATCAAAATAAATATCCAATCTGTACAATTAATAGAGATAAACGCTATACAGTGGCAAGTATTCATCATGCAATTCTCAATAATATATCAGTAGCAGATGCTGCTAAATATTTAGGTTTAAAAGATCCTATTATTTTGTCCAGTCATTTGGGGAAATTTATTTTAAATGGTGAGATTTTAACTTTTGCTAGTTTTAAAGCATTATCAGTTGAAAGCGCTAAAGAAATCTGGGGTGGTCGATACAAAGAGCAGATGACAGCACCTGAGATTCGAGTACGAGCTTATTCTGCATTTCATATTTATCAAGTGATTAGGCATACCAGTAATATTCGAGAGGCTGCTTGTCATCTAGGGATACGAGATCATTCACTTGACCGTTTATTAGCGCAATGTGTATTTGAAAATAAAAGA
>DNMA01000109.1:0-1440 GCA_003489505.1 Legionellales bacterium
ATGCGCTAGATTTCAATTGATATTTTTCGGATAATAGATACTTATTTTTTAATATTCCGCACTCTAGTTCATGAGGTCTATACCGTCTTGAAAAACGGTATAGACGGATAAGTTGTTTTGTTTAGCGCATCATTGAACGTTCTGCGCTATTTGAATAGTTGAGGAACACTGTTTTAGTATGAGAGAAGAAGTTTAAACCTTCATCCGACATTTCTCGATCACCAATTGATGTGGCTTTCACACCGCCAAATGGGAGTTGAGCTTCACCACCAATAGTGGGTTCATTAATATGTACCATACCCGTCTCTGCTTTATTGATATAATGCATGATGGAATTGATATCTTGAGAAAAGATAGCAGTAGAAAGTCCAAAAGGAACTTGGTTGGCAAATGCAAAAGCTTCATCCATTGATTTGGCTGTGACAATAGAGAGAACAGGACCAAATACTTCCTCTTGAAAAATTCGCATATTAGGTAAGACGTTGTCAAAAATGGTGGGTTCAATATAATAGCCATTGCCAAGATTTTTAGGTTGTTTTCCGCCACAAACTAATTTTGCCCCATCTTGTTTAGCCACTTCGACGTAGGACAGGTCTTTTTTCAATTGAGAATCAGAAACCGCAGGTCCCATATCAACCGATTCATCTAAACCATTACCAATTTTAAGTTGATTAGCTTTTTCGATAAGGCGTGCGAGTAATTCCTCTTTAACTGATGCTGTTGCAACAATTCGAGAGGTGGCTGTGCAGCGTTGACCGGTTGAGCCAAATGCGCCACCAATGATGGCCTGAGTTGCTTTATCGAGGTCGGCATCATCTAAAACGACAACGGCATTTTTACCACCCATTTCGCAGGATACTTTTTTTCCTAAGGCAGCAGCTTTCACATTGATGGCTGTACCAATAGCATTAGAACCTGTAAAGGAAATGGCTTTAATTTGTGGGGCCTCTACAATGGCATCTCCGACATCTTTTCCAAGACCAATCAGCAAATTTAATACACCAGGTGGAAGACCGGCATCATGAAAAATCTCTACTATCAAAGAGGCTGTCATTGGGGTTAGTTCTGAAGGTTTTAATAAAACGGTATTGCCAGTGACTAATGCAGGGCATAATTTCCACATGGGGTTTGCCCAAGGAAAATTAAATGGAGAGATGAGCGCTACAACACCTAATGGTTTTCTAAGGGTAAAACTAAAAACATCACGCGCTTCAGCAGGAGTGGTTCTTCCCCCCATCCGATAACCTTCACCAGCATAGTATTCGAGAAGCGCTAATCCTTTTAATACTTCACCTCTGGATTCCTGAATGGTTTTACCTTCCTCTCGGGTCATCATTCTGGCAATTTCTTCAGCTCTTTCTCTGACAATATTTGCTGCACGTAAAAGAACTCTACCTCGTTCAGGTCCTGGGGTACTGCTCCAAGATGGAAAAGCTTTTT
>DNMA01000109.1:1746-1957 GCA_003489505.1 Legionellales bacterium
AAGATGGAAAAGCTTTTTCTGCGGCTTGAATGGCTAGTTGCACATCATGTGCTGTGGCACCAGGAAATTCAGAAATAATATCATCTGGTTCTGCTGGATTAATATTTTTGATAATTGAGGGAGAGTTGGATGGGTTGTACCATTTTCCATTAACATATGCACCAAATGACATAAATACCTCCACAAGAAAGAAGTTAAAATTTATATTTTA
>DNMA01000109.1:2279-2556 GCA_003489505.1 Legionellales bacterium
AAAGCCCTTAATTTACAGCCTAGCATATCTTTAAGGAATTCACTAAATTTATGAAGGCTGTTAATGCACCCGTGATACTTTTGTAATGAGAAAACGTGAACACGGGGATGTTAATATTTATCATTTTTAATTGTTTTGACATGGCATCACCGGGCCCTAAATCTAAAATGAGGTCATATTTGTACTCAGGAATCAGTTGACAAAGTTTGTGCCATTGCAAAGTGGTGTAGAGTTCTTGGTCTAAAAGTTTTGTTTCTTCTTGTGCATTGTAAATCAT
>DNMA01000012.1 GCA_003489505.1 Legionellales bacterium
CCTTTAGGTTGTTATGGTGATGGTGGTGCTTGTTTTACGAATGATGCTGAATTAGCTCGACGTATGGCTGAAATCCGTCTTCATGGCCAATCAAAGCGTTATTATCACACAAGTCTGGGTATTAATGGGCGTTGCGATACCATTCAAGCAGCTGTCTTAATTGAAAAAATGGCAATCTTTGAAGAAGAAATTCAAGCTCGTCAATTAGTTGCTGCTCGTTATGCCAAATTGCTGCCTCAAAATATTCGTAAGCCATTGATTAAAGATGATAATTTATCAGTTTTTGCACAATACACTATTGAAGTTGAAAATCGTGAAGCATTACAAGATGCACTGCAAAAAAGAGACATTCCAACTGCTGTACATTATCCTTTTGGTTTGCATGAACAACCTATTTTTAAAGATTTGTATCCAGAAGAAAAATCTTATCCTAAAACAGAATTTGCGGCACGTCGTGTCATGAGTCTTCCTATGCACCCTTATTTGACTGAAGCAGAGCAAGAAAAAATTTGTGAGATTTTAGTGGAAGAAATGGCTAAGTTAGAACTAGAAACATTGGAAGCTTAAGTTTTTTAAAGGATTGATGATGTTAAACCAGTTGATTGAAAAAATTAATAATAAAGAAGCAATTATTGGCATTGTTGGATTAGGTTATGTTGGTCTTCCTTTAATGCTTCGTTTTGCAGAAGTTGGTTATCGTGTTATTGGTATCGATGTCGATGAATCTAAAAACCAAATGCTAAATGCTGGAAAATCTTACATTAAGCATATTGCATCCCAAGATATTGCAACACATCAAAATTTAATTCATGCAACCTCTGACTTTTCTCAAGCAGCTGAGGCTGATGCTTTGATTTTATGTGTGCCCACACCTTTAAATAAATATCGAGAGCCTGATTTAAGTTTTGTCATTGATACCACTGAGGCACTTTTGCCTTATTTGCGAAAAGGTCAAATTCTATCTTTAGAAAGTACAACTTATCCAGGGACAACTGATGAAGAATTAAAACCAAGGGTTGAATCGCAAGGTTTTACCATCGGTGAAGATTTCTTTTTAGTGTATTCGCCAGAACGTGAAGACCCAGGCAATCCAAATTTTCATACTGCAACCATTCCAAAAGTCTGTGGTGGGGATACTTCTGCTTGTCGCGAAGCAGGCATTGCACTTTATTCAAAAGTCATTGATGAGGTGGTCCCTGTTTCATCAACAAAAGTTGCGGAAATGACTAAGCTTTTAGAAAATATCCATCGTTCTGTGAACATTGGTCTGGTCAATGAGATGAAAATCTTGGCTGAAAAAATGGATATAGATATTCATGAAGTCATTGATGCTGCAGCGACCAAACCTTTTGGTTTTGTGCCTTATTATCCAGGGCCAGGTATTGGCGGGCATTGTATTCCCATTGACCCCTTTTATTTAACTTGGAAAGCGCGTGAATATGGTATGCATACCCGTTTTATTGAGCTAGCTGGGGAAATTAATTCTAGTATGCCTAAATGGGTGGTCAATCGCACCATTGATGCTTTAAATCAGAATGAAAAGCCTTTAAAAAATGCAAAAGTGTTGGTATTAGGGATTGCTTATAAATGTGATGTTGACGATATGCGTGAATCACCCTCAATTCATATCATGGAAATTTTACGTGAAAAAGGTGCTCACGTTGCCTATTCAGACCCTTATGTGCCAGATTTTCCTAAAATGCGCGAACATCAATTTGAATTATCAAGTGAGTCATTAACACCTGATAATATTGCCAGATTTGATTGTGTGATTTTAGCAACCCAACATAAAATTTTTGATTATGATTTGATTGCAAGACACGCCAATTTAATTATCGATACTCGAGGTGGTTTTAGAGCCTATCAAGAACAAGCTAACATAGTGAGTGCCTAAAATGAGACATACCCCTTGGATTATCAATGATAGAAAAATTAAAATAGCTGTATTGGGTTTAGGACGTATTTCTAAAAATCATTTTCAAGCGATTGAACAACATGCCCAACATTTAGAGTTGGTGGCAGTTTGTGATGGTCGAGAAGATGTTTTAAGACAAGTCGCCGAGCAGTATCAGGTCAAAGGTTATTTACATCTTGATGACATGCTTGCTGAAACTGATGCTGATATTGTGACTGTTTGTACGCCAAGTGGATTGCATCCTGCTCAAACGATTCAAATTGCCAAATCGGGCCGTCATGTTTTAACTGAAAAACCGATGGCAACACGTTGGCAAGATGGTGTGGATATGGTTCGCGCTTGTAGCGATGCAGGTGTTCGATTATTTGTGGTCAAACAAAATCGTTTGAATGCCACTTTGCAAATGCTTAAAAAGGCAATTGATGAGGGTCGATTTGGCCGAATTTATATGGCTAATATCAATGTATTTTGGACACGTCCTCAAGATTATTATGACCAAGATGCATGGCGTGGTACATGGGCGCTCGACGGTGGTGCTTTCATGAATCAAGCTAGTCACTATGTTGATTTAGCTCATTGGTTGATGGGGCCTGTGCAATCTGTACAAGCGATGATGGGTACTCTTGAGCGAAAAATCGAAGCAGAAGATACGGGTGTTTTAAATATTCGTTGGCGAAATGGTGCCATGGGGTCTGTTAGTGTCACCATGTTGACCTATCCCAAAAATTACGAAGGGTCGATTACCATTTTAGGTGAAAAAGGAACGGTCCGAATTGGTGGCGTTGCCGTCAATGAAATTCAAGAATGGACTTTTGCTGATATGCGTCCTGAAGATGAAGCGATTAAAGCTGCAAGCTATGAAACTACATCGGTTTATGGTTTTGGACATCCACTTTATTATGATAACGTGATTAAAACCTTACAGGGTAAAGAAAAAGCTTTAGTCGATGGTCAAGAAGGCTTATCCTCTTTAGAGTTATTGATTGCAGCTTATCGTGCGGCGCGTGATGGCATTACAATTAATCTGCCTTTGGAGTTGTAAAGATGTCTTACAAAGCTCACCCTACAGCTATTATTGATGAAGGTGCCCAGATTGGTGAAGGTACTCGTATTTGGCATTGGGTTCATATCAGTGCTCAAGCCAAAATTGGCACATACTGTAGCTTTGGGCAAAATGTCTATGTCGGTAATAAAGTGATAATTGGTAATAATGTAAAAGTACAAAACAATGTATCTGTATATGATAATGTCACTTTAGAAGATGATGTGTTTTGTGGTCCGAGCATGGTGTTTACTAATGTTTATAATCCACGGTCTGCCATTACGAGAAAAGATGAATATCGAAATACTGTAGTTAAACAAGGGGCAACACTGGGTGCAAATTGCACCATCGTTTGTGGTGTGACTATTGGAAAGTATGCCTTTATTGGTGCAGGAGCTGTCGTCAATAGAGATGTTCCAGATTACGCACTCATGGTTGGTGTTCCTGCCCGTCAAATTGGCTGGATGAGCCGATTTGGAGAGCAGTTGAAATTTATTGATAATGTCGCTACTTGTTCTCATACGCAAGAAAAGTACCATTTGGCGAGCGAACAATGCATTTTAATGGATTAATTTAATTTGACCAATCATAGTCAATTGCCCCCAGATTTGTATCAAATATAGTTAGTAAAGGCCAGTTCTTTATGTTGACATTATATTCATTGTGATGAATGTAATCCACTTGTTTAATTCAATTTGCTACGGTATTATTTTGCTTAACAGCCCAGTATAACTGACTTGAAAACTAATATGGAGTTAAAACAAACGGTTTGAATTGAAGAAGCTTTTCCTTATAAAAGTATATAGGAAGAACAAAGTAGTTTTAAATTTTAAGGGAGTATTAGATTGAAAGTAATTCTTTTGGCCGGAGGTTTTGGAACTCGTCTTAGTGAAGAAACAGAGGTTCGTCCTAAACCAATGGTTGAAATTGGTGGTAGGCCAATATTGTGGCATATAATGAAAATTTATAGCTACTATGGTTTTAATGAGTTTATCATAGCTTTAGGTTATAAAGCAGATTATATCAAAAAATATTTTCTAGATTACACAAGTCACTCCGGAAATCTAACAGTATCTATTAAAAATGGATTTAGTGAAATAACTCAACGTGAACAAGATGAGTGGATTATTCATCTAGAAGAAACAGGGCTTGATACCATGACTGGCGGTCGAATTAAAAGTCTGTCTAATTGGGTAAAAGATGAGCCTTTTATGGTGACATACGGTGACGGCGTAGCTGATATCAATATAGCTGATTTAATTGGTTATCATAAGAAAATGGGTAAACTAGCAACCATTACAGCTGTTAGACCCCCCGCAAGATTTGGTGGTCTACAGATGGAAGAGGGCTTAGTAAAAAAATTTACTGAGAAACCTCAAAGTGGAGAAGGTTGGATCAATGGTGGATTTATTGTTTTCGAACCAGAAGTTTTAAATTTAATCAGAGACTCAAAAAGTTCATTAGAATCTGAATTATTAGAAGAATTGGCCGAAATGGGACAGCTTGCTGCATATAATCATTATGGTTTTTGGCAATGCATGGATACCTTGCGAGATTTAAAATATTTAGAAAGTCTATGGGTGGCTGGTAATGCAGCATGGAAGGTTTGGTAATGAATAATTTTTGGCAGGATAGACGTGTTTTTGTTACGGGTGGAAGTGGCTTAATTGGCGGATGGTTAATTGAAGAACTAATCAAACAGCAGGCTGATGTTGTAGTGCTTTTAAGGGATTGGGTTCCTGGTTCAAAGCTAATTCATTCAAACTTACTTCAAAAAGTGAACATTGTAAGAGGGGATTTATCAAGTACTCAAAATCTTGAGAGAATATTAGCTGAGTATGAAATTCAATCAGTAATTCATTTGGCGGCTCAAACTATTGTTCCTATCGCTAATAAAAATCCTTTATCGACTTTTGAGTCTAATATTTCGGGAACCTGGAATTTATTAGAGGCTTGCAGGCATATCCAATCAATTGAGTCTATTGTGGTTGCCTCCTCCGATAAGGCTTATGGGGATTCTCCTGAACTACCTTACAAAGAAAATATGCCTC
>DNMA01000057.1 GCA_003489505.1 Legionellales bacterium
TGGTTTTAAGTATTAGCATTATCATCATTGAGATTATTGCTCTAACAATCGGGTTATCAGTTACATTTCCTTTATTCATCAGTATTATCATATTAGCCTTACTCTCAGGTTTATGTTTATTGATTTCAAACGCATTAAAAGAGAGTAAAAATCCAGAAACCTATATTCCTCCAAAAATCATTACACCTTCTCAGCCAAGGCAATCATCTGATGAAGAAAAACGTCGACTTTATGAATATGCTTGTCATCAAGCCAACGCTCGTCATCAAGCCTCTACTGACAGAATTAGGGCAAGAGAGGAACTTTTAGCATCGATCGGCAGTATCAATCAAGTAGAAACTTCTCAATTTGGAGAGAAAATATAATGAATCGATTTTTCCAAGATATGCATGATAAAAGAGATACCTTGATACATCATCTGACGACTACAAAAAATTATTTAAAATCGTATCATTCTCGTGCGGATTTGACGCTAGTGTTTTCTAATATTCTTTTTTCATGTTTATTGTTTTTATCCAATTTTTTATATTTTTTTGTAGTCCTATTTCAA
Source organism: Legionellales bacterium (assembly GCA_003489505.1). Classification (GTDB taxonomy): domain Bacteria; phylum Pseudomonadota; class Gammaproteobacteria; order Legionellales; family Legionellaceae; genus UBA2653. The sequence continues at coordinate 551 of DNMA01000057.1, forward strand.
GAAAAGCGTTTGTACCTCGATTTTTTTAAGAACTTATTCATTGATCTTGGTTTAATCATTTTATCTTGTTTGATGAGCATCACAAGATTGATATGCACCATTGGTGATGATAGTTCTGAAGAAAAATTAAAACAAAATGAGGTAATGGATAAACTGGCTTTAAAATTTCAGAATATTAAAGAACTTCATGAAAAATCAAAAGAAGAACAAGAAGTTATGGACTTAGAAATTGCTAAATTGAGAGAAATCGTTAAACGATACATTGGTTTGTTGCCACCATTACCTTCTTCATATCAAAAACCTGCCAAAGAAAGTCTTTCGAATACTCGAATGCTTGAATTCCTAGAAGGATATGAAAAATTAAAAAATGACTATCCTGATTTACCAAAGATCGATGAACAAAATCCCAAAAGACGCTATGTTTTGATGCTAGACGGATATAGTCAATATGAATCTGAATATGCAAGACATCATTTAAAGGTTGTGGATATGGGAGCCGATGCAATTAAGTCTTTTGAAATTGAAGTGAATGAGATAGAAAAAAAATATAGTACTGTTACTCGACAGTCTAGTTTTGTGTAATGAATTGAAAGAGAAGAATTATGTTGAAAGCTTTGAGTTGTCTTGCATTTGGCGTTTTGGTGTGTTCAATCGGCGTAGCTGCACTAATGAGGAATGGAATACAAACCTGCCTCAAATTCTTCAAGATATTAAAAATTATCAAGATGACCATTTACATCATCATTTAAAAGTTAAAGATAAGGCAACAGCATATTTTGAGCAAATGGAAGAATTTAAATCGTTTGTGGAATCAAAATCACCTGCTTTCTTAGAACGCCAAAACCAAAAACAATTGAAAATTTAAGAGGTTAATTGATGTGGAATAATTTTTTTAGAGGTCTGGCGCTTATTGCTGGGGCGATATGAGTTGCTGGTATTGCAGTGGTTGGGATTTCGTATGCACCATTGGTCGTTATTCCTGCTGGAATTTTATATGTTGCAGGCTGGTCTGCATTATCAGGACTTGGTGTTGCGGTTGCTAGCGGTTATGCAGCTAGTTATTTTGGTGACTCTGATGAATCAGAAAGAAGAGCCATTGTTGAACAAGAACGTGAAAGGATTCAAGCAGAATTTCAAGCAAGAAATGCAAATATTCCTGAGAGATTTGAAATTTATATGAGAGAAGCCGATGCACGCCTGACTCGATTAGAGGCGACATCAGATACTCATTCTGAACAAATTCAAACACTTACTCGTAACTCTGCAGCCCAACAAACGCATCAAAATAGAGCAGCTATAAGGCAACAAGGTTTATTTCAAGCGGGTGCAGCTCAAGCGGAGGGTGTCAATCCTCAAGCAGCGCCTGCTCCAAGATAGTTTTGGCTATTTAATATTGGTTTTTTGTTAATTAAATTTTAAAGGTATAACAATGCAGGAAGATAATAGTTTAGTTCAACCAAGTTTAAAAGTATTTTTAATAAGCTCTTTGATGAGTTCTGCCATACTTTATGGTGCTTATCATTTTTATCAACAATATCAAAGAAAAAAAAGACAAGAATTAAGGGAATTTGAGTTAGCAGTAGAACATTTTTATAGCATCATTGGAACGATAAATTATGAAATTAGTCAATGCGATTTGATGATTGCAAATTATCAACAACAATTTTCTCAAATACGTCAAGCGATATCGAAGCTTTTACCTGAGAATAAGTCCAATGATATTTCTTTGGTGAAAACGAAAAATGATTATGCTGATGATTGGAATGAATTGCTTAAAATATACCATCAGGCAATTGCGGAATATCCTGATATACCTGATCTTATCAAAATGTCCCCCAAAGAAATTCAGCAACAATGTGGTATTTTTCAAGAGCATCATCAAAAGGTGAAAGGTTTTAGTGAACATTTAGCACAAAAAAGTGCAGAAGACCTCCGTGAGTATGAAAGTTTAATGCCAAGAGCTCAAAACTTATCTTCAATGCGAAGATAAATTCCATTAATAAAATTTCAAGAGAAGAGTATGTGGAAAAGTATTTTT
>DNMA01000136.1 GCA_003489505.1 Legionellales bacterium
ACAATTTTAATTGCTCTTTGGTTAATTCACACCATACATTCATTTCAGTTTTATCCGGCAAATCCGCAATAATTGATTTATCGGTTTTTAAACGTCGCAACATATAAGGTTGTACTAACTGGCGCAATGGCGCATAAGATATATGATTGCTACTCATTGATTTAATGAATTGTTTGAATCGCGTGCTACTGCCTAAAAGACCTGGACAAATAAAATCATACAAAGACCAAAGGTCGCCTAATCGATTTTCAATGGGTGTTCCGGTTAATGCTATACGTGCATGCCCCTTGAGTGTTTTAACCAATTTGGTTTGTGTTGAAGTCGGATTTTTAATGGCCTGCGCCTCGTCTAAAATAATCAGATACCAATGGGCTTTACAAAGCCATGGTTGTCGTTGCAATGTCCCATAAGTAGTAATCACAATATCGAGAGTATCTAAATACTCGTTTGTAGGTATTTGCAGGCCATCAAAATCACCATGGTAAAATAAAGCATTGAGTGTTGGAGCAAAACGTTCTATTTCAGAGTGCCAATTGGCTAAAAGAGATGCTGGTAAAATTAATAAACTGGGTTTATTTAATTGTTTTTTCTTTTGCCGCAATAATAAAGTAATCACTTGTAGTGTTTTACCCAATCCCATGTCATCCGCTAAGCAAGCACCCAAGCCAAGTTCTGTAAGAAAATCCAGCCAATTGGCCCCTGTTTCTTGATAAGGTCTTAAGGTTGCTTTTAATTCAGTTTCTACTGCTTTCGTTTGTATTGTTTCTGGGTGACGGATTTTTTCAAGTAATTCAGCTAATGCGCCACTTGCTTGAATCATAGACCAATCTTGTAAGTGCTCTGCATTGTCTGCCGTTGTTAAATCCGCACTCATCCCTGCTAATAAACGCATGCCCTCTGAAAATGATAATCCGTTACTTGAATGTTTTTGCAAATCCTCCCAATGTTTCAGAGCTTCTTTTAATTTTTCAGCATCAATCTCTACGTACTGCCCTCGCAATAGAATTAATCCCGTTTCTGATTCATAAATGGCTTTTAATTCTTCTTTTGTAAGTGGCTCACCATCCATCGCCACAGTCACATTAAAGTTTAATAACGAGTCCACAGATAAAAGTGTACTTTTCTGACCACCGATATTTATTTGCACCTTGGGTTTTGGGCGTTTTTTCCACCAATTAGGGCATTTTACTATAAGTCCTGCTGTTTCTAATTGCGGAATGGATTTCAGTAATTGATAAGCTTCCTCTGGTGTCCATGCCATGGGGTGATAAATATCATGGCTCTCTAAAAGCTCACGCACCCATTCACACTTCAATGCAGCTTCATGAATCGGTTTTAATAAATGATATAACGCCGTTTTATTTTGCTCGCCTGCATATTCTTGTAGTGCATGTTTGAGCGGTTTATGTTGCAAGTCCTCTGTGTGTGATGTCTGTGTTGCATATGTTGCAAGGAAAGCAAATGGATAATCATTATTTTGTTTATTTTCAGCCAAATGAAAACATACTCGACCGAATGGTTGCCATGATGGAATACTCTGCATTAAAAAACCTTTTAATCCTTCAGAGTGCTTTGTGGCCTTTAAACGAAACCAAGCATCAAAGGATATCCAAATTGATTTTAATACATCAATGGTGACATATTCGCTGCCTGGCATAGGTGGAATTTGTAAGACTCGTTGACTCAAAATCTCATCTGAAAGCTGCTTTAACGTTCCTTTTTCTGTATTATTCATTTGATGTGTCAAATGCTCAATATACAGTTGAATGAAGTCTTTCCAGTATTTTAAAATAACTGAGTCGTTGTCGTTTGTGTGGGTCGTTAGTAATTTAAACAGCCCTTCTTCGGTTGAATGTGAGAACCCTTGGATAATCTCTGAGTGGGTAATAACTGCAGCGTTATGTTGACCATCCTCATGATGTACGACATGCAGGATACCTGATGGTAATATACTTAAAGTTGCCATATTTTCTTTTAAAAACATTTAAATTTTATTGATTGTGGTCATAATATGCCTAGGTCTGGGACTAACCTAAAGGGGTCGAAAAAAAATGGCCTGTAATAAATGACGTCTCTCTTGGTTTATATTTTACCAATTACAAATGGCCCATTCAATGGCTTTATTGGAATTTCTTAATAAACTCAAAATGAGTTTATGCTGCTAGTCCATAGAATTATTTAAATTTTTTATCTCGCGAACCGTGATTTGTGAAAAAATGCCACCCAGCATCAACAGATGTGCAAGATACAGGTTGATAGTATCGATGCCTGCTTTGTTGGCGCCACTTTTATCCATGGTGACCTTGTCACGGTAACTTAATGAATAGGCCTAGTACCATCTGACCAGCATTAATAGGCTATCTGGCTTAAAATGGCGCTATTTGAAACTTATCATCGTTGCTAACCTCAAAGAAAAAATGAAGACACTATCTCATTAGAAAAATTTTTGTGACAGAACCCATATTTTTATGTTCTGAACTACTCAACTAGCTTCCATATTTTAACCAAATTGGCATCACCCGAATAAGATATTCCATGAATTTCCACAGGCCAACGCGCTGAGAGAGAATTCCAATTCTGTCTTGGTATACCTCTGGAAAAGCAATCCCAAGTCCGAATAAACCTGGCGCAATAATACCACTTCGATCGTTGTAAGTTAAAGTTTCCATTCCCTCAACAGGAATACTTCTAGAACTAAAGCCTGTTGCATAAATCGCTTTAGAACATAAAGGTAAAATAGTCCGCAAGTTTTCTTCGCTAGAAATTAATCGACGCAAATTCTGAGGTAATTGTCCATCTAAGTTTTCTCTTGCCCATTCTGCGGCCATCCCTTTTAAACCAGTATCATCAAATAAAATCCACTCATCCAAATAAACTGCATATGATAATGGAGAGCGATAAAAATTGTAGACTTGTGAAACGTTGCAATCTTCCATTAAAGTTTTTAAAACAAGAATTGCAGAATGAGATGAGCCAAATACCGCGATTTTATCATCAATACCACAAAGTTGTGTTAGCTGGCTTGGATCCAGTGCTTTTTCTAAGGGGATTTCCTCAACAGAGGGAATATTTAATGAGTGTGGTTCAGCCCCAGGCGCAACAATTACATTTCTCGCGAGGATAGTTCTCTGTGGCAAGCTTAAGATCCATCTTCTATTCTCTAGCTTTAATCCAATTACTTTGCTCTCAATGGATGTGACTTTTTTTCGCAAATTTTCTGTTATCCATTGCAATGGTTGATTAGCAAAATTTAATAA
>DNMA01000173.1 GCA_003489505.1 Legionellales bacterium
AGAGCATATAGTTAAAACAAACTTGTTTAAGGGGTATTGGAAAGGCATGGGCATATTGGCTATGGGCGTAGAGCTCTAGATGGGGTAACTGCATACGCATACCGTGTCCAATGATTTTAAATTGTTCTTTTCGAGAATCTTCTTCACTAATAATATCGACCTCAATAAAATACTGATGGACATCCTTAATGTATTTTTCTAATTCTAAATTTCCTCTAGCATTTTTAAATTGATTGAAAGTGCTTTTCTCTTTGAGGCTGAGTAAAGAGGAAAAACTTTGCTGGACCCAAGCTATACGACCACGAACATATTCTAAAAAACGAGCAACCTCAGAAGCTTCTTCCCCTTGAAATACAACACGAGAAATTTTTTCAATCAAGCTCCAGGGGGTGCAAGAAATTCTAAGAAAGCTTTTAAAATAGTCCTCTAAAAATAAGCGCTTAAGGGTTAGCACATGATAATCAGGAAGTACCTCATCCCACCAGGGCATATCTCCTGGAATAAAAAATGCATATTTATCTTGCATAGAATGGTGGGATTGGATGTGAACATGGTCGGTATAATTATCAAAATAATCCGCCCAGAAATCATGAAATCCTTGGGAAAAATAATATAAACCGGTTTTGGGGCTTTGAGATAAAAACAAATCATCCGGCACTAGATGTCCGGAGAATATCAGGTTTATTAAAGTCAAAGAGCCCAAATTATGCGCCTGATTGGCTAGAAAGTAAGTATGAATTTGTTGAGGGTCTACTTCCTCAAATGACAATTTTTTAGCATTAATATGTAAGCGAAAGCCTTGTGCGTTTGGGGGTTTTTTTTTGATCTTGGCAATAAAATTATCATCCTCTTGTTCACTGCCAGAGATGAATAAATTCATTAAGATATGCGCAAATATATTTGCTCGAGTATGCATTTGACTGGGCTTTTTAATAACAGGTAAATGCTTGAACTCCGGCAGAGTCTCTAGGCCTTGACTTTGCATTAAAATTTGAAATGTTTGGGTATGACTACTCATTCGGGTGGCTTGTCTATTCATTTTTTAAGCAATTTTAGGTGAATGAAAAATCACAAGAATAGCACTTTTTCAGATGAGGTGATATTTTTTTAGTACTAGGAATGAAGAAAACAATTTTCAAGTCTTTTTATTGATGGCGCAACACCAAACATAAAAGCTATATTCCAACATGAAATCAATGATTAAATTTATCTTCCGTTATTGATGTGCTAAAATAAGTCATATAGTTCTAAATAATAGGCTGGAATGAAACTAAGTCAAGAGTTGTTGAAAAAAATTGTCGAAATTGCTGAGGTTTGTAATGATGGTGAAACCGCTAATTACATTCCTGAGTTGGCTAATGTCGATAAAAATATTACTGCAATTGCAGTGCAAGAATTAAATGGCAATATTCAAAGCTATCGTAATTTAGAATGCCCACCAGTGACTTTACAGTCTACTGGGAAACTTATTCCTTTGATCGGTTTATTAGAAGAGTGTGGACCTGAACAGGTTTTAGATTGGGTAAAAGTCGAGCCTTCTGGTGATGATTTCGCATCCATCACTCGTTTAGATAAATTTGGCCCAAAACCTTCTAATCCCATGCTCAATGCCGGTGCTATTGCATTGTGCTCACGAATTCCTGGAATGGTTGAACTAAAGTTTGCTTGGCTTGAAAAATGGACCCAAAAGCTTTTTAACCAACGTTTAAGTATTAATCCTTCGGTTTTTGCTTCTGAAAAAAGAACAGGTGATAGAAATAGAGCCTTGGCTTATTTATTATTAAGTCGAAATAATTTAGGCAATACCGTTACTGAAACATTGGACCTCTATTTTAGTCTTTGCTCTTATGAGGCAACCCTCGATCAAATGCTTTATCTGCCCACGCTTTTAGCTCATGGGGGAAAAGATATCAATACTCAAGAACAAGTTATTTCTTTGCAAACCTGTCAAATTACCTTATCGATTATGGCAACTTGTGGTCTTTATGATGAAACCGGTACGCATATGGTTAAAACCGGTATGCCTGCAAAAAGCGGGGTATCGGGTTATACCATTGCAACGGTGCCTGGAAAAGCAGGGATTGTGGTCTTAAGTCCAAGAGTCAATAGTAAAGGCAATAGTATTCGCGGTGAGATAATGTTGGAGCTTTTATCCAAAGAAACAGGATGGCATTTCGCCACCCCATAAGCTATTGTCTGATAAGACGTATTTTTTTGATTTCAATATTTTTTTCTGTAGAGCGGATGGGATTAATATCCACACCTCCTCTTCGCGTGTAGCGACCATAAACGGTTAAAGACTTTGGTTTGCATTGTTGCATAATATCTTGGAAGATACGTTCAATACATTGCTCGTGAAACTCATTATGATTGCGGAAAGTAATGAAATATTGAAGTAAAGACGCATGCTGAATTTTTTGACCAATATAGTGAATTTGAATGCTGCCCCAGTCTGGCTGGAAGGTCACCAAGCAGTTGGATTTCAATAAATTTGAATACAGAGTTTCTTCAACTTCTTCAGCCCCTATTTTAAGTAATTGGGCATTGGGTTGATATTCATCACAATCCACATCTAAATTATCAAGATGTATGCCTTTAAAGGCTTGAATTTGGTTTAAATAAGAAGCTTCTTCTAAATTAAACAATTGAATGCAAACCGGGTGCTGCAAAGCAGCCTCTAAGTCTTTTTGAATCGTTTGTTCCACTTCTTTTTTATCTTGAAAACGTGTTTGATTAAAAGTATTGAAATAAAGCTTCATCGATTTGGATTCGATAATCGAGGGTGAATGACAGCTGTAGATTATCTCAGCAATGGCGACCATGGGTTTGCCCTTGGGATTGAGCCATGACACTTCATAGTGATTCCATAAATCATAACCATAAAAAGGTAAAGCATCGGGTGAAATGCCAATTTCTAAGCGTTTTTCATCGCGAAGAATCGGAAATAATTTATCAGGATTGTAATGGTTCTCATATGCTGATTTTTTTCCTAATTCTAGAGCAGGGTGTTCAATGCTAAAGTCAGTCATGCTAATTTTATCCATAATTGTGCCAAATGGCTGATATTAAAACACAAATTCGAATTCCCAGTCAATTTATGTTATGATAATGGCGATTTTTAGTTCGTAAAACGGGGAACCTGATGAAGATGTTAAAGAGCTGTTACCAAGCGGGATTGTTGAGTAAAAAAACTTGGCTTTCTAATACCATCGCTGGTGTGATTGTTGGTATAGTGGCTTTACCATTAGCCATGGCATTTGCTATCGCCTCTGGTGCCAAGCCTGAACAAGGAATTTATACCGCAATTGTTGCAGGCATTATGGTTTCTTTGTTTGGGGGTAGCAGGGTACAGATTGCCGGACCAACCGGTGCTTTTATCGTTATCTTATCAGGAATTACAGCGCAGTTTGGGATGGAAGGCCTACAATTAGCGACCCTGATGGCTGGTTGTATGCTCATGCTGATGGGTTTTTTACGCATGGGGGTTGTCATTCAGTTTATCCCTTACCCAGTTATTTTAGGATTTACCGCAGGTGTTGCTTTAGTCATATGGGTGGGGCAATGGCCATCTTTTTTAGGGTTGCCTGCAATTAGTGGACATCATTTTCATGAGAAGTTATGGCATACCTTGCAAGCTGTGCCACAGCTCAATTTAGCGACTACATTACTGGCAAGCTTAGGTCTTTTGATTACACTTTATGTGCCTAAATTACCAGTTCTTAAAAAAGTACCTGGCACCTTGGTGGCTTTGTTGGTTGTCACCTTGATTCAGTATTTTGCTCAATTTCCCAGTGTGATGACGATTGGTAAAGCTTATGGCGGGATTCCCAGTGGTTTGCCGCATTTTAATTTGCCACACTGGACCTGGCAGCAATGCATGACTTTAATGGGCCCTGCTTTTTCCATCGCTTTATTAGGGGCGATTGAGTCTTTATTATCGGCAGTGGTCGCAGATGGCATGCTAGGCTCGCGACATGATTCCAATCAAGAGTTGATTGGACAGGGCTTGGCCAATATTCTCGCGCCACTAGCGAATGGTTTTGCTGCAACAGGGGCAATTGCCAGAACTGCAACCAATATTAGAAATGGAGGCACCAACCCGATTGGTGGGGTGGTCCATGGTATCACATTGGTTGCAATTTTATTGTTTTTAGCGCCACTAGCTAGCCACATTCCTTTGGCAGTATTGGCTTCAGTCTTATTTGTGGTTTGCTGGAATATGTCAGAACTACCACATTGCATGCAATTGATGCAAAAAGCCCCCAAAAGTGATGTGGCCATTATGTTGGTGACATTCTTTTTGACCGTGACCGTTGATTTGGTTTTTGCGGTACAAATTGGGGTATTGCTCGCCATCTTGTATTTCTTCTTTAAAATGTCTAAGAGCTTAGATGTGGAATTACATCATTTACAGGAGATGAGTGAAGAGCATGCTGAAAAAGCAAAAGGCACGGTTAAATTACGTCTACAAGGACCTATTTTCTTTGGTGCTATTGAGCGTTTAGAACAAGCGATGAACCACCAACATCAAGCGATTCATGCGATTGAGATAGAGTTTGTTTGGGTCCCTATGATGGATATTACTGCTTTGAAACTTTTAGAAAAGTATATTGCAACTTGGCAGAGACAAGGTATCCACGTTAAATTATTAGGTGTGAATACTTTGATTGAAAAGCGTCTGCAAAGAAGTGGTATTTGGGCGCAAGTCGGTGCAAATAATATCATTAAGGCCGCAGAATAACTTGCACTTTGTGCAAGTTATTAATCTCTGAAATTATTAAACTGCAGGGGTCTATCGAACTCCTGTTGTTTTAAAAGCGCAATCGTCTCTTGCAGGTCATCGCGACTTTTGCCAGTGACACGAACTTTGTCACCTTGAATACTGCTTTGAATCTTTAATTTGCTTTCTTTTAAGAACTTGGTGATTTTTTTAGCGCAATCTTGGTCAATACCTTCTTTAAATTCAACTTTTAAAGAATAGAATTTACCAGAGTGCTCTGGTTCTTCTGGAAAATCCACACCAGTTAAGTTCAAATGTAATCTTGCACATTGAGCACGAAAAACCCCTTCCATTTGTTGCACCTGAAAGTCAGACTCTGTGGTTAAAGTTACAGTTTTTTCTTTTAACTCTGCGGTTGCAGAAATCCCTTTAAAATCAAAACGATTGGTTACTTCGCGTTGAGTATTATCCACTACGTGGCGAAGATTAACTTGGTCAAGTTCGCAAACGATATCAAAAGAAGGCATGAGTATTCCTATAAAAAAATCAATTCATTATCAAAAATTATAAAGTGTAACAATATTTAAAACAACAGATGTCAGCATGACTGTCTAAGAGACCGTCATGCAAAAGATTTAATGTTGATGAAGTTTGGCAAATGCCTGCATGGCATGCATGGCAGAAAGTGCTTTGTCTTTTTTAGAAACCAGACGAATGAAATTAGCAATCGAGCCATCATGTGGGTTGGTGTAGGTGCACACAAACATTTGTGTTTCGGGATTGAAATCATCAATAAAGGGTTCTGGGCTATCAGCAACAAAGTCAGGAAGAATTTTACTTGCTGCATCCGATGGTGATTCTTCGGCGTTTGGATGCACAGGAGAAATAAATAAGCTATCAAGAATATGTTGAGGTAATTTTCTAAAATTAAGTTGAGCCACTAACCAACTATTGAATTCTTGAGTAGAGGGGTCTTTACTCAAAGGATATTCCACGACAAAAGATGGGAAGCATTTAAAATCTTTTATTTGAGGGCAAGTAAATTGTTCTGCATAGGCTTGATGGAAGAAACTAAAGCCCAAAAAAGCAAGGCTTAAAAAGATATTTTTTTTCATGATGGTATTCACCTGAAGGTGGTTCATTTAGGGATATGCATTTTAACAGCTTTAAAAAAAAACGGACAATATTTATTATTTCTTTTGTCTATTCTATAATAGCTTCTCATTTCGGGTGACTTTAATCATTTTTCCACCCTTTTTTCTGATTGAGAAATATTATGCAAATAAAAGAATTGAAAGCTCGTCAAATTTTAGATTCCAGAGGACAGCCAACAGTCGAAGTGGATGTGATTTTAAATCAAGATATCATCGCTTCAGCCAGCGTGCCATCTGGTGCATCTACTGGGCAATTTGAAGCCCTGGAGCTTCGTGATAAAAATCCTGCATCATATATGGGAAAAAGTGTTTCTAAGGCCGTTCAAAACGTTATAGGGCCTATTCAAAATGCATTAAAGGGTCAATCCATAGAAGACCAAAGACATATCGATAAAATTTTAATAGATCTAGATGGTACCGCTGATAAATCGGTTTTAGGTGCTAATGCGACTTTAGCGGTTTCATTAGCAGTCGCTAGAGCCAAATCTTTAGTCATGAAAAAACCGTTATACATGACTTTAGATGGACAAGATTTTCTGATGCCCGTGCCATTAATGAATATTTTAAATGGTGGTGCGCATGCAAATAACCAATTAGATATTCAAGAATTTATGGTGATGCCAATTGGGGCGACTGATTTTTCAGATGCCTTACAAATGGGTTATGTCATGATTACGCACTTGAAACAATTATTGCAAAAACAAGGTTTAAGTACGGCAGTTGGTGATGAAGGGGGATTTGCTCCTGCATTGTCTTCGCATCATCAAGCACTCGATTACATCATGCAAGCCATTGAAATGTCAGGTTTAAAAGCCGGTCATGATGTTTGTTTAGCCCTAGATGTTGCAGCCTCTGAATGGTATCACGATGGTCTTTATACTTTACCCAAAGCGAAAAAAACCTATCACTTAGATGAACTGATTAGCTATTATCAAGAATTGGTGCAACATTATCCTATCTTAAGTATTGAAGATGGTTTAGACGAAACCGATTGGCTGGGTTGGAAAAAATTAACCGATGCATTAGGTCATAAAATTCAATTGGTCGGTGATGATTTATTCGTTACCAATCCAGTACGTTTACATGAAGGAATTGAAATGGGTGTTGCCAATGCCATTTTAATTAAGTTAAATCAAATTGGTACCCTAACTGAAACTTTAGATACTATGCAGCTCGCTAAAAAGCATGCTTATCGTTCGATTGTGTCACATCGCTCTGGCGAAACAGAAGATAGTTTCATCGCTGATTTGGCTGTCGCCACAGGTTGTGGACAAATCAAAACCGGTTCATTATGTCGAACAGATAGAGTTTGTAAATATAATCAGCTATTAAGAATTGCAGAAAACCAAACAATTCCTTATGCTGGTAAAAGTATATTCACCAATAGGTAAAAATTATGCGTTCAATGTGGGTCATTTTAATTCTTGCCTTGCTAGGCTTACAATATAAGCTTTGGTTAGGTGACGGCAATATTAAAGAATGGATGACTCTTGAACAAAAAAATGCTGAGCAAGATGTATTTAATCAAAAATTAGTCGCAAGAAATCAAACTTTACTCGCTGAAATTACCGAGCTCAAATCAGGCGATCAAGCTTTAGAGGAAAAAGCTCGTTCAGATTTAGGTATGGTTAAACCGGATGAAACTTTTTATCACTTGGTAGAATAATAGGAATTTCATCAGCAGCTAAATCTGTTATTTCCTGCGCCCATAAGCTCAACAAAAAGCCACCGCCCCCAGAGCCTGTAGGCTTTACCGCCAATGCCCCTTGTTGATACAACTTATCCATTTTTATTTTCATTTCTGGATTGATTAAGCCCCAGTCCTGAAAACATTGACAAGCTAATTCCATCCCCTCTTTGAGTGGTTGTAATTGTGGAGTACGGGATTGAAGTGCTTGCAAACACTGTTCAACACTTTGAGCCATTTTTTCATCAATGTCTTGAGCTAATTGAGGATGGGTTTGCCATAACTTTTGAACTTTTTGGACAGCTTCGGTGGTTGCTCCAACCGTGTGGCTCGGGCTTAGGCGCCAATGCGGCTGCCAGCCTAAATCAATAGCTTGTGTCTGACCTTGTTGAAAACAGTTGCCCGATGTGCTCCCTGCTCCAATAATATCTAAACCACTGCTTTGACGATGAAATAAGTGCTCTAGTTGTTTTGCCAGGAGAAATGTATCTTCTAGGGCCGGGGCTTGGCGCATGACACAGCGAGCAATTGCAAGACATAATGCAGCGGATGCCCCCATTCCTTGACCCACAGGAATCTTAGATTCTATTCGTATTAGGCCCCCTGGTGCTTTTTGGTCTAATAAAGACCAAGCTTTTACCCATATTTGTTCAACAACTAGAGCAATTTTTGGCTCTGCTTGAATGCTTAAGGTGGGGGAAGTTTCTTCATAGCTAAAATGAAGGGGGTAGTTTCCTAATGGAAAAACTAAGGCAGGTTTTCCCCGTAAAACGGCATGTTCACCACATAAAATCCATTTTCCAAATGTTGTTGTGCTGTAGGTCATAAAAAATCAAATTGGTTAACTAAATATTCTTGAATATAGAATCTGGCTAATTCTTTTTGATCAGGTCTAAATAATAAATGAATATTTGGACCTGCATCCATCGTGATGAGGGGACCATCTTGGTGAGTTGCCCAAAATGCTTTTAAATCATCAAGGGCTTTTTGACTTTGAGGTGTGATATAACGAAAGGGTTGGCTGGCCGTTTCAAATAAATGATGCATATCCATAAACTCATCCCAACAAATTTCGTAGGCTCTTTGCCAACTGAGCGCTTTAAAAGCCTCAATCAAGTCTTTCAATCTTTCTTTAGCACGTTGTGGCCTAAATCTAAAGTCAGGGCTACTTTGTACGGCTAAATGAGCTTGTTTCGATGAAATTTCTTTTTCATTGTCATTGACAATAATCACATGATGAATCAAATGATCATAAGGTAAATCTATTTTTTCACAATAGTCGTTTTCCCACAAAGCCCAAGGTGAGAAAAATGAGCGACAGGAAGAGCCAGAGCCTAAGCGGCTTAATTGGGCTTGGACAAATTCATTGGGTATTTCTTGGTTTGTTAATTCACTTAAAGCAATACAAGCGCATTTGGTAAGTGCTGCAAAACTAGAGGCCGAACTTGCAAGACCACTGCCTAAAGGAAAATTATTAGCTGATCGAACTAAGAAATGACCTTCATAATTAAAATACTCTTTCAGCATGTTGAGATGATTGAGGAAACGCTCTTGGGCTTTTGCTTGAAGCTTTAAAATCTTGTATCCAGGAATTTCCAAGGGTTCCCAATAATCTTGGCTGCCTGCAAAGGGTCTTAATTCGACATAACTTAATAAATTTGGCAAGGTATAAGATAAAGAGGGATTGGTTGGAAGATTTTGACTGTGGTCGGTCTTGCCCATGTATTTAATGAGGGCAATATTTGAGGGCGCTTCTGCAAACCAATATTTCATTCAGTCCTCCAGTGACTTGGGTGATTAGCGACCAGGGCCATCTTCCCATAAAATTTTGTGTAATTGAATTTGAAAACGCACATTGAGTGCATCATCTAAAATCCACTGTGCTAATTCATCGGGTTTGACTTGATGCCAACTGGGTGAAAATAGGATATCGACACCTTGAGGAAACGAATAATTTTCTAATACCTGTTTGGACCAGTCAAAGTCAGCACGACTACAAATGACAAATTTGACTTGATCACCTGCTTTCAATAAAGGGATATTGGTATATAAATTCTTGGGTTCTTCTTTAGAGTCAGGTGTTTTTAAATCCATGACCAACATGATGCGTGAGTCAATATTCTCAATCGTTCTTGCGCCACTCGTTTCAATAGATACTTGATAGCCATGATCTGCTAAGAATGTTAAAAAGGGGTAACAGGCCGGTTGAGCTAGGGGCTCACCACCGGTAACACAAATTCTTTTACAACGATATTGTTGAATCTCTTGCAAAATAGCTTCAAAAGATTTTTTTTGTCCACCTTGAAATGCATAGGCGGTATCGCAATATTGACATCGCAGGGGACAACCTGTTAATCGAATAAAAATAGTGGGCCAACCCGTTGTACTGGATTCGCCCTGTAAAGAATAAAAAATTTCAGTTATACGTAAAACATTCATAATACTTTTAATTGATTTGCCGCAAGTTTTGCAGCATCAGAGTCTGGGAATTTTTGCATCACTTCATTAAAGCGAGCTCTGGCTTCATTGTCTTGGCCATTGCCTGCAAGTGAAACGCCCATTTTATACATCGATGCGGCGGCTTTGTTAGACGAAGGGTAATTATTAATGACATTTTCAAAGTGCGCTTGGGCTCTTGAATAGTCTTTTTGTTGTAAGAATAGCTCACCTAACCAGTATTCAGCGTTAGGGGTGTAGCCACTATTCGGATAATTTTGAATAAATTCTTGTAGAGCCAGTTGTGCTTTAGAGAATTGTTTTTTCTCAATAAAATGATAAGCAGCCATATAGCTAATTTGTTCATCTGCTGGATTTTGTGAGGTTTTTTGTTCAGCAATCGGTGCTTGAGGTGCTTTTGACACCTGCGGTTTATCATTGGCTGGTGAAATGTCCTCTTCTTGTGGTTCAGCAATTTGTTGTTTGGCAGCAGGTTGCGCTTGCAAGCTCGTAATCCGAGCATCTAAATCTTTGTATAAGGTCAACTGTTGTTCTTTTAGGGTATCAATAGTATGTTTTTGCGTATCGATTTGACCTCTTAGCTCTTGAACAGTTTGTTGTAGGTCTTGAATTTCATTTAAAAGCTTATTGTTTTCTGAGCCTTGAGAGGTGCTTTTGGAGTTCGAAGAGTCTCCAAAATAAGAGGTTTGATTATCATCATGAGCCAGAGCTTGCATATCATCTGCAGGCGCATTTTGAAGTTGGTTATTTGCATAATTCTCACTCTCATCAACAACAGGAGCGCTTGCAAAAACCGAGTGGTAATTGAAAAGACTAAAGCTGATTAGAATAAGTGTTCGCAATTTTTTCATAATAATAGTCGCTGTTTGAATTTTAAAACAGCATTTCCTCCGTTTAGTTTTGTTGAAAATAATTAATCCACATCAGGAAAAAATCCTGATGTGGATACATCATTTTAAAAAGACCAACTGACTAGTTTTTATGAATTATTGTGTAGCTTCATAAGTAAACTCTACACGACGATTTTGTAAATGAGATGCATCGTCATGTCCTAAGTTAGCAGGTCTTTCTTTACCATAGCTTACCACACGCATTTGTCTAGAAGAAACGCCCATCATGCGTAAAACTTCTTTTACAGAGTTTGCACGGCGTTCACCTAATGCAATATTGTATTCACGACTGCCGCGTTCGTCGGTATGGCCTGCAATTAATACTTTCGCACCATCATGGCTTTTTAAATAACGGCCTTGGGCTTCTAATGATGGCATATATTTTTCATTTAAATTGCTGTCATCATAAGAAAATAAATAAATTTGGTTATGAGGTGCTTGGGTGGTGTACATTTCACCAGGTTCTTGACCGGCGAAGTGTTCCATGCCACCTAAACCTTGTGCAGATAAACCAGAAGCATCATGAGAGCCAGGAGTTTTTGCACAAGCAGCGAGTAATAAAGCACCAGCAGCTAAAGCTGGTAATTTTGCAGATTTAAACCACAACATTTTGATATTGCTCCTTGATTATTATTTGTGAACTTAATGATTCATGAATGATAAGCGCTCATTGTATATATTTTTGCCGTAAAATGCT
The DNA here is from genome assembly GCA_003489505.1 of Legionellales bacterium. Lineage (GTDB taxonomy): Bacteria > Pseudomonadota > Gammaproteobacteria > Legionellales > Legionellaceae > UBA2653. Next base: position 11,606 of record DNMA01000173.1, read on the forward strand.
ACTTAGATTCTCATATTTTTTAAGGATTTTCGGGTAAATAATGTCTTAAAGCCTCTTCTGCAATCGGAGCGATATCTTCAGTAGTCGCTGCATAATAAGATATTTTTGCCACTAAGATTTGAATGGGTTTAAAAAGCTTAGGCGTCCAATAGTGTAGATGGCAAGCATGGATGCATTCATCAACATATTTCCATAAATCATAAGTTTGGGTCGCCTTCAATTCTTGTTTGGTGTATAAGGCCTCTATCGCGATAGGGAATATGACAATGGTTGCAACAATAACGCGAAGTAAATTAATGAATACATAATCGATAAGACATTTAAAAAACTCCGCTACCATATGCAGTGGAGGCAGTAGCAAATCTAAAGTGATAAGAAGTTTTTGAGCGCTTAATTTTTGATATTTTTTGGCTTGAACTTCATCTTGCATCAGCTCACAAATACCCCAAACCAGAGCATAGAGTGGAAAAGCCCAAAACGTAACTAGGTTGATGAGATTATAGCTGGAATCTTGGCAATAAATGGCAAAAAAAGCTTCAGTTAACGGGCTAAAATCATAATCTTTTTGTGGGGATTTTTTGAACTCACTCAGTAAGTCTTGATAGAATGCTATAGCAAATTCTTTATCATGTAGGTTATTTAAAAGTGTTACGTCAAGTTGAGCAAGGATTTTTAAATATGTGACCAACATCGATTCAGACTTGCTTGGTTCCATCGTGCCAGGTGCATTTTGAATGGCTAAGGCTTGATGCTGATGAAGACTGGATTCGACTAAATTAAAAGTCAGCATCAAGGTTTTACCCGCAATCAGTGCTTCAGTGATCAAAGCAAAGGGTTGAATACCATTTTGACATAATTTGGTTTCTTCAAATAATTTATCAAAAATAATCGCGATATAATTGTGATACCGAATGCCTGCAATTTTGAAGGTTTCAGGAATATAGGCCATCCCCATCGCATTACCAATCAAAACTAAACTCGCAAAAATAAATAACGGCTTAACAGGGTCTTGTAACATATCATCTAAACAATCATGTTGTTCTTGGAGGCTGCCCATTAAATTGTGGCCTGCAGATGTGCTCAGTGACCAACTTAAAAAAGAACCCATGACCATATTACTTGTGCTAACGGTTGCGTTTTGTCCACAAAATCCTCGATTGATGGCATTAATCGCATGAATCGCTGACTGAGAAAGGACCGGTATCGCAAGTTGCGGTGCAATAAATGCTATAAAGCCAGAAAAACAAAAGGCAAAGTTAAATGCGGCCGGTAAAGGAGATTTTCTAAAAAAAGCATTAATCCCGTCATTATCAATGGCAAAAGCAATTTCTCCAATGATCTCAAATGGGCTTAGAAAATGATTGCTTGGCGTGTGTTGCAGCTCATGGATGAACGGCTCCTCCTTTTGAGGGGGAGAGGCAATCTGTTGCTTAAAATCAGAAAAAGATTGTAAGGACTTGCTTGTCGAATGCATTGAATAACGTGGACTACTATCTTTGCCGATTTCAAATAAGAAATTATCTAATTGACAATCTTTGAGTAATCGAAGAATTTTTAGTTGTTGAATGGCCGCAGGCGTTTTTCCTTTTAATGAGGAATATAATTCTGAATTTCCACCTTTAGTTTCAAATTCTGCCTCATCAATTCCTGAATAAGCCTCAAAAATTTCTAAAGCACGAAGATAATCGGGATGTTTAAAAAAATCATCCATTTGTACAGGTAGCAAAGTGTGCCAATGTTTAAATTGTGTAGCATTTTCCCATTGTTGTAGCCAACTCAATGGCGAGTATTTCTCATGAATTTGGTCAATTTTTTCGACCCAAGCATTAAATGTCTTTTTAAAATCTTCAGAGGGCTTTATTTTTGCCGCTAAATAAATGAGAGCTAAAAATAAATTGATGATTAAACGTAAAGCTAAGATAAGAACTTCAACCCCTGCTACCAGAATTTTTAAGATAAATTTGATGATTTGGAATGATGAGCGGAAATTCTGATAGTCTATCCCATAGGTTGAACACACCATCCGCTCAGCTTTTTTGGGATTGTTGAGAGGCTTTTCATAAGCATATAAGTGCTTTTCATCCATCTCTAAACGTTCTGCAAATGTTTTGGAATAAGGGTGATAAGCACTTCGAAACATATTGCCTTGTAAACCATAGCCTTGGAGTTCATAAGCTTTCTTTAAATCAGAAAGCGTCGCCATGCTTAAATGTTCACGAATGGCATTGAGTGCTGGCGTGGGGGAAATATGTCTGGCAACATGCTTGGAAAAGTTCATGACAAGAAGTTCAAGTTCTGTAATCATGCGCCCCAAAGAGGGGGTTGACCAAGATAAGTCCATAGGGCTATGCAAATAGCGTAAGGTTTCACCTGAACAAGATGTGATGGTATTCAGGTGTTCAATCATTTCTTGAGTTCTTTTTTGGGTTTTGTTTTTTAAATCATGAATTTGTCTTTGGATATAAGGGGTTTGGGTTTTTAGGTTTAAATCATTTATTTTTTGTTCTAAAGCGGTTTGCCATTTTTCGATATTGGTTTTTAATTTCTTAACGGCATCTTGATTATTCCCGGGCTCTCTTCGATTGATGAGCCTTTCAAGCTCAGAAAAATGCAGCGTTAAATTCAGAGCTTTTTCCATGAAGTCGGTTATTTCTGAATCTTGAGTTTTTTTGCCATGGGTAAACTGATGCTCAAAATAATGCGCAAAATGAGATTTACTGATCTGAAAACCAGGTGCATTAAACGCTGTGGTCTTCGGGTTAGGGTAGTATTTTTCTAAGCGAAGGGCGTCATCTTTCTTAAAAAGAACAATATCATCACTTGGGGTAGGCATATTAATTGCACATCAAATAACGCAAAGTGTAAATATTGTACCATAAAGTTCAATGTTTGATCATTTATTGGCATGAATTCTATTTTTTGTTTTTTTCTAATTGAATTCCAAGAGCGGCTAAAAATAATAAAATGATGATTACAATTATTGCTTGATTAAAGTTTCCTGAATGCTGGGTGAGATAGCCTGTTAATGCAGGAGCAATAAAACTTGCAATTCCAAGACAACTAGACATTAAGCCTTGGCTGGTACCAGCATATTCAGATGCTAAGTCACTATTGATGGCATAAAAAGGTGCAATAGGCATTAAACCAAAAGCAAGTCCTAGTGAAATGCTGGTGATGGCTATAGAAAGTGAGTGGGTTAATACTAAGGGGATAAAGGCTAAGCCAGCACAAATATTACAAAAAATAATGAGATTGAAGCGCGCTTTGACAATGCATTGTGTTTTTTCCCAAATTTTATCGGACAAACTGCCGCCTAATAAGATAGCTACCGTGACACATAGCCAGGGAATGCAAAGTATCCAGCCAATATGTTTTAAGTCTAGTTGAAAAGTTTGATTTAAATACCCTGGCCACCAAGATACTGAAAATGATAGTAAATAACCTAGGCAAAAATAGGCAAGATATGCAGTAATGAGTTGCGGTTGATGGCTTAAATATTTTAAAAACGCTTGAAGTGGAATATGTTTTTTTGTTCTTGGCATATTTTCTTGGATATGGTGAAGCTCTTCAGCACTGACAAATCGTGATTGTTGGGGATGGTCTCTAAAAATCAAATACCAAACTGTTGACCAAATCAGTCCTAAAATAGCAAGAGCGATAAACATCAATTGCCAGCCAAAGGCCACAATCAGGCTTGAAATAAAGGGTGCGCCAATGACAGATGCTAAAGGAATGGCTGCAAGACTGATTGCTAAGGCTCTAGCTCTTTCTTGATGAGGAAGCCAGTCGGCACAGACGCGTGTAAGTGATGGAAATGCCGGGCCTTCTGCAACTCCCAGTGCAATGCGAATCAATAAAATGGAGAAAAAACCACTGGCAATGGCCATCATACCGCTGACAATTGACCAAAGTGCAGAAAATAAAGTGAGAATTTTACGCGAGCCTAAGCGGTCTACTAATAATCCACCTACAATGGTCATGACTAAATAACTGACTCCAAATGCTGAATACAGAATGCCAAATTCAGCATTATTCAAACCAAATTCTTTTTGTAATGGCTCTATCACATAAGATAAAGCAGAACGGTCCATAAAATTTAAAATATAGGCAAAAAAAATTAAGCTCATGATGAGCCAGCGAAATCCTTTCATATTTTATTAATTCTTATTTTTGGTCGATATTAGAGGCTACGAATTTTACCGTATCTTCTGTAAAGAGTCTAACCGCTTTATTGGCAGCAAGGACACCACCATAAGGATTATCACTAGGGCATGGTACTTTATATTGCAAAATCTTTGAGGCAATGACGTTATTGTTTTTGACATCATTGAGCACAATTTTCATGACTAAAAATAAGGTACTGGGCTTTTGAATAAAGTTTTGTTGTAGCATCAGCAATTGACTATCTAAGCGATAATCAGTTTTATCACTATAAATCCCTGCGGTCACCGCTCGAAAATAACCACTTTGTTGTAAGCTTTGGGTGACGAGGGGGTGAATCATTTGAGCAGGTGCTCCCAGCCAAGAATGATGTGCAAATTCTTTGACTTCAAAGGCTTGGGTGGAGTAATGCATTTTATTATTGTCATAACCTCTTAAGGCCTCTGGTGGAGAGACAAATAATGTTTTACTGCCATGAGGTGTTTTATAAACCTTATGGCTAAATTGAGTGAGTTGATATTGTTCTGTCACAGGTAACTTGATAGACGAGCAGGCACTGAGTAATAAAATGGTGAGGCTTATTATATATTTTATCATGTCTATTCTCCTGGTCCTGCTGGTGGTGGTTTTTTGCCTCGAATAACAATCGCAGGATTTTGCTCAATATCTTGGGAAATTTGTTCGAGAGAGGCTGCAATTTGATTGATGCGGTTAATCAAATCAACAGCTGGAGGAATCGCTTGTTGATTAAATTTATCTAGCGTAAAGCGCGCAGATTTCATCGTGGTACTCACATTCCGACCCGCAAGAGCCACATCATTACTCATGCTCGATACGTCATTAATCGCTTCTTTCAGTTGATTGGAAATTTGTGGAAGGTCTTTTAAGAAGACATTCATGTTGTGGTTATTTTCATCTATAACGGCGCTAATACTTTCTAGGTGCGCAAGAATTTCTGTCATGTGTTTGGCGTTTTCTTGACTAAACATGCTTTCAACTTCTTTAGAAATGATATCAAAGTTTTTTTCTAGGCGATAAAAAAACGAATCATGATAAGGAATTTCTGGAATAGGATTGGCTGCAGTACTTTTTAAGAGTTCATGGTTACTGCCATCTTCTGAGAGATTTAAATAAGAGGAACCCGTAATACCTTGAGCCATCATGGTGGCGTAGGTGCTTTTGGTGATGGGGGTGCCTTGGGCAATATTGAGTAAAATACGAACCTTGCCAGGTTGATCTTCACTGAGCGACACGTTATCTACATATCCAATTTTAACCCCATTGAACTTAACTAAGGCATCTTCACTTAAGCCAGAAACAGACTCTTTGGTGTAAACCACATAATGAAGATATTTGGTTTTATCAAACCCAAAAGATAACCAAATAGCACCAGCACATAGTGATACTAGTAGAATGATGACACTGAAGCCAACAAGTGTGTAGTTGGTTTTAGCTTCCACTAAATGCTCCTATTAATAAAATAAATGCTTATTGGATTAACACTTTTGTCATTGTATCAAAAGATTCGACTTTGTTCATCACCCATTAGACGTTGCTAAAGTAATCCGCAATTAAGGGATTTTTATTTTTTTTTAGTTGTTCAATAGGCTCAATGGCTAAAACCCGGCCATCTCCGATAAATGCGACCCTATCCGTACAACGTTCTAATGAAGCGATATCATGACTAATGATGACAATGGTTAAATTTAAACTTTTTCTTAGTAATACGATGAGCTCATCAAATTGTCTGGCACTAATTGGGTCAAGACCTGTGGTTGGCTCATCGAGAAATAATAATTCAGGGTCCATGGCCAATGCTCTGGCAGCTGCAGCACGTCTTTGCATACCACCACTGAGTTCTGCTGGATACATATTGGCAGCATGGGGGGGTAGTCCGACCAAAGCAATTTTTAAACGAGCGAGATCAGCCATTTGTTCAGCATTGAGATGCGTTAATTCTTGCATGGGAAACATAATGTTTTCTAAAACGGTTAAGGCAGAAAACAAAGCACTGTGTTGGAAAAGCATCCCCCAGCGTGCACGAATTTTTTGTGCATTTTGATGGCTGATATTTTTAATATTTTGCCCAAATACTTTTATCGTTCCCGAATTGGGTTCCTGAAGCATGAGAATACTTCGCAAAAGTGTGGTTTTCCCGCTACCACTACCACCAATAATTGCTAAAATTTCGCCTTTATGGATATCCAGTTGTAACTTATGATGAACCCATTGTTTGCCAAAGCGATTGTCTAAATCTTTTATTTCAATAATATTTTGAGGCATGATTAGAGATCCAGGGCGCTATAAATGATGGAATAAATCGCATCGGTGATAATAATTAAAAATAAGGCCTGTACCACGCTTTTAGTAGTTTGATGTCCAACACTATCGGCACTATTACCCACTTGAAAGCCTTGGAAACAACCGACCAAAGCAATCAAAATAGAAAAAGCCGGTGATTTGTAAAGACCGAGCATCATTTGTTTAAGACCCACACTTTCTTGTAATCGAATAAGAAAATCATGATAGCCAATGTGGAGCATAATTTTCGACATAAACATCGCGCCTAAAATGCCAAAAAGATTGGACCAAAATATGAGTAGTGGAAATACTAGTGTTAAACCAATCACTTTCGGCGCAACTAAAAACTCAGTGGGAGATAAGCCCATGGTTTCTAAAGCATCTATTTCTTCATTAAGTTTCATACTGCCCAATTGTGCGGTAAAAGCAGAACTGGTGCGTCCAGCGACAATAATGGCGGTAATCAATGGGCCAAACTCACGAAAAATCGCCATCCCGCAAAGATAGGCAATAAAAATGTTGGCGCCATACGTTTCGAGTTGTAAACCCATTTGATAGGCAAGCACCACGCCAATCAGAAAAGATAAGAGCGCTAAAATGGGCAGCGCAAAGATACCGGTTTGAGCAATATTTGAAAAAATATAATCGATATGAAATCGTGGCCATTTCCCAAAGTTATTTCGAATAGTCAGGAGTAAATCACCAACTAAGGTTAGTAAACCAATAAACTGCAGGTATTTTAAATAGGCTTGTCGACCGACTCGTTCAAAAAAAGGTTTTTTTTCCGCATCCTGATTATCGTTAGGACGAGGTGGGAGTTTCTTAGAAATTAATTCATAAAGTTGTTGTTTTTCTTCACAAAAACCAATGATTTCACTTTCCAGATGATGCTGGTCTAACTTTTTTCGAAATTCGATGAGGACATAAGCGCCAGCACTATCCATTTTTTGAATATCTGAGCCATCGAGTATCAATTTAAAAGGATATTTTTTAATTTCAGGCCAATTAATTTTATGAATAGATTGAATGGTCCATGAACCACTGAGTTCAAAAACCTGATTTTCGGGGTTAAATGTTATTTCTGGAGGAATGGTTTTTATCATTCAATCAATTTTTTCATGCGCTTTGAAGATATGATAGAGGATGTGATTTTGAAAAAAAAGCATTTTGTGGGAAGGGCGCTCAAGTCGCTGTATTATTTATGCTCTTTTTGATTTTATTTTGAATTTTTTTCTTATCTTTTTTAAGAAAACATGTTAAAATCTTGTTTTATCTTAAAATGTTAAAAATTTTCCAATGGCTGACGATTTTAGTAAATTTGAACAACGAAAAAAAGATCATATTCAATTAGCACTGGACCCTATTCATCAAACCGTTGCTCATAATCGTTTTGATGATTATCAGTTAATTCATGAAGCAATACCCGACATGAATTTTTCTGAAATTGATTTAAGTACGCGTTCTTTAGGCCGATTACGCCGTAAACCATTTTTTGTAAGCTCCATGACAGCAGGTCATCAACATGCTGAAAAAATTAATGCGCATTTATTAGAGGCTTGTCAGATCATGGGATGGGCGATGGGTGTTGGTTCTCAACGACGCGAATTAACTGATAAAAATGGGGCCAAAGAATGGCAGCATTTAAGACAGCGTTTTCCAGATGCTTCTGTTATGGCAAATTTAGGTATTGCCCAAATCATTGATACGCCAATGGCTAAGCTAAAAGAGTTGGTGGTTAATTTGAAAGCCCAAGCTTTTATTGTTCATTGCAATCCTCTACAAGAGGTGATTCAGCCAGAGGGAACTACCAATTTTAAAGGTGCCTGGCAAGCCCTTGAGAATCTTTTGTGCGCAATTGATGTGCCGGTTGTGGTGAAAGAAACCGGTTGTGGATTTGCTCAAAAGACCCTGCAACATTTAAATGATATTGGCGTGCATGCGATTGATGTGGGCGGCTTAGGGGGAACACATTGGGGGCGTATTGAAGGCTCTCGTGCGACTGAAGACCCTATTCGTTATGCGGCTGCTAAAACGTTTGCCAATTGGGGTATTCCAACAGCAAGCGTACTCGATAGTGCAAGAGATTTATTATTACAAACAGAGCTTTGGGCCTCTGGTGGAATTCGACATGGTTTAGATGCAGCGAAGGCGATTGCTTTAGGAGCAAGCCAAGTTGGCATTGCAAAACCGATTTTAGCTGCAGCGCTTGAAAGTGTCGAGAAAGTTGTTGAAGTGATGGCAATTTATGAATATGAATTACGTGTGGCGATGTTTTGTACTGGCAGCGGCAACATCCAAGCACTTAAAAAACAATCCTTAATGATGTTAGATAAAGGACATAATTATGACAAAAGATCCCATGATTTGGCAGGGATTTTCTAAGTTATCCCAAATGGAACGTTTTGAAAAATTATTAGAGGCAGGCTTATTAAGTCCTGAGGATATTGAGTTTTTAAAAAAAGGTGGCGTTCAATCTTCTGATTTGGCAGAGCATTGTATTGAAAATGCTTTGGGATATTTCCAAATTCCTTTTGGCGTTGCAGCGCATTTCCAAATTGATGGACGCGCATACGCGATTCCATTAGCCATTGAAGAAACTTCAGTGATTGCGGCATTATCCAAAACTGCAAAATGGATTAATCATCACGGTAAAATTACCACCGCCCAAAAAGGGAGTTGTATTATTGGCCAGATTCAAATTCCAAGTGTCAAAAATATGGATTACTGCTTAGGCCAATTGCGTAGTCATCAACACCAATGGATAGCTGAGGTCAATGAAAAATTACTCGCCGGTATGGTTGCTCGTGGTGGTGGGGTTGAATCGATGGAATTTAGAACATTAGAACGCTCTGATGGCGAAAAAATGCTAGTCATTCATATTCTCATGGACCCTTGTGATGCCATGGGTGCGAATTTAATCAATCAAGTCTTAGAGTATTTGAAAAAACCCATTGAACAAGCCACGCATGAAAAAGCCCATTTATGTATTTTATCCAATTTAAATGACCAAAAGCTTACGACCGCTCGCGTGGTATTAGAAGGTATTTCAGAACAAGAAGGTCATGCCATTATGGAGGCTTCGATTTTTGCTGAATTAGACCCCTATCGCGCAGCAACGCATAATAAAGGCATCATGAATGGTATTGATGGTGTCTTAATAGCCACAGGTAACGATTGGCGTGCTGTGGAGGCTGGCATGCATGCTTATGCCGCATCAACAGGACGATATACCGCTTTAAGTCATTGGCGTTATGAAAATAATCAATTAGTTGGTGAGTTAACAGCACCGATTGTCGTCGGGACTGTTGGCGGGGTGACAGCACTTCATCCAACGGCTAAGCTTTCACTTCGCATGATGAATATCAGTTCTGCAAATCATTTAGCCCGGGTTGTGGCTGCAGTTGGTTTAGTTCAAAATTTAGGGGCTATTCGCGCATTAGCCTCAGAAGGCATTATTCAAGGCCATATGCGTTTACACATTGATAATATTTTGCTTGCGGTTAGCTGCCATGGACAAGAAGCGACTTGGTTACGTCAAGCATTACTAGAGCGCATCGAAGCCAAATTACCAATTTCTAATCGTATAGCAAAAGAATTATTAGAAAAATATCAAGAAATTAAAAATTAATATGAGCATCATGATTCCTTCTAAAACTTTTCTACTCGGAGAGTATCTCGCTTTAAAAGGCGGGCCAGCAGTAATTGCGTTAACGCAACCTGTGTTTTCACTCGACCCACAGAAAAAACTACACCCAGATTGTATGGCAGCAAGGTTTTGGCGTGAGGTAACCCAAAAACCCTGCGAATGGGGTTTAAAAGACCCTTATACGGGGAAAGGGGGCTTGGGTGCTTCCAGTGCAGAGTTTTTGCTAGCCTATCAGCAAATTTATGGTGATTTTAAAAATTTACAGCATCTTCACCAATGCTATTTGCAATACGCTGATCCCAAGGCTTCACAAAAACCTAGTGGCTATGATGTACTCGCGCAAACTTCCCAGGCTTGTGCTGTTGTTCAATCGCATCCCCTTTCTGTGACATCATTGACATGGAATTTGAGTGATATAGGTTTTTTTCTTATCCACACGGGAAAGAAATTAAAAACCCATGAACATTTACAAAAAAGTTTAGAAATTCCCAATTGGGCGCAAATGGCAAAAGCCACAGAGCAAGCCATTATGGGATTAGAGTCTCAACAAGCGGACTTATTGATTCAAGCAATTTTAAATTTTGCCAATTGCTTATCTCAAGCTGGTTTTGTTGCAGAGCATACCCAAATACTTTTAGAACAATTGGAATTAGAGCCTATTTTAGCAGCAAAAGGTTGTGGGGCTTTAGGCGCAGATGTCATTTTAGTGATTTATGAAAAGCACCAAAAACAGTATTTAAATGAAAAATTTAAGCTCAAAAGTCTGGATATTCTAGCCACAGAGGCAGATTTGTTTTTTGAAAACGCAAAAAAATGAATTTTTTAGCGAAAAATACTTGAAATTTATTTTTGTTTCAGTATGATCACAGTCTCTTTTGGGTCGTTAGCTCAGTCGGTAGAGCA
>DNMA01000068.1 GCA_003489505.1 Legionellales bacterium
ACATAAGCATGAATTTTTTTCATTAAGAGAGTTTCCGCTTTTGTTGCCAAAGTAAGAATAAGCCAAGCACTAAAACGCCCAAATGCACCACCAGCATATTATTAACCTGTTGCCATTGGCCAACATTGAGTTTATCACGCCATAAAAACAAGAAATTGATATATAACAGAAAGACCAAAATCGCTGGCAGTAATTTTGAAAATTTTCCTGAGCGTGGATTGACCCGACTTAAAGGCACCGCTACAAATACTAAAACCAAAGACATCACAATAATTGAAATTCGCCATTGAAACTCTGCATTTAAAGCCAAACTCTGATGACGAGATTTCCATAGATTTTGAGTGGATATGGTTCGTAAATCTTCTTGGATATGTAACACAGGCTCAGGCACTTTAATGACGCCATGTTTGAAGGTGCCGTACTGAGCATTCAAGGCCCCCGGAGATAAACGATAAATTTGTCCATTATTCATCACAATTTCATCTTGCAGGGCAGCATTTTTTTTCAGTTCCATATCTCTGGCCGCAATAATTTGCCATTTCCAAGACTGAGAACTATCGGTATTTCTTTGCGCTAAAAATAAACCTGTGGCCTGGGTATGTTTGCGATTAATACTATCAATATACAACACTTGTTGATTGGGTAATGCTTGAAAGTGCTGGGGAGACAACATTTGGATAAAAGCTTTCACACCTGAGGTTTGTAATATTTTTGCTCGCTTATCTGCAAACTGCGGATTCAGATGAATCATACACGCCACAAATACTGAAACCGTCAGCCCCAATATCAATGTATAACGCAAAAGTTTTGCCGTACTCATCCCACAAGCTTGTAAGACCAACATCTCATTTTCACTATAGAGCCTTCCAAAAGCAAGCATCACCGACATATAAAAACCCAAAGGCAATAATACTGTTAATAAATTAGGCATTTCTAAAAACAAGAGTTTTAAAACTAAAATTCCAGGAATACGGCCACTGGCAGCGCGATTTAAATAGCCCACCAATTGGTTGCTCACAATAATAAACATTAATATTACTGTTAGTGCCAAAAGCGTCATGAATACTTCTTTTGCTAGATATCTAAAAACCAACACGGTCGTGCATTCCAATCCGAAATCAATTAAAATAAATTTTTAAAACCAATGAGGTTCATTATGCAACACTTCCTAGTTGAAAACAATCTGCTCAACCCCTCAGATTGCCTGATTATTGGAGTTTTTGACAACCAAGTTGAATTGCCCCATTCCATTGAAAATTCAAAAGTTTTAAAGGCTTTTTGTGAAAAGCATATTCCCTTGCTTCAAAAACTAGATGACTGGATTTGGCAAGCCGACCTTGAACAACAAAATGTCATACTCTTTCATCTTGGAAAACAAGAAACTTTTCAAGCCGATTCTTTCAAAAAATCCTTAAAAAAAATCATTGAACTGATAAAAGATAAGCCCTGGAAAAATATCAGCCTCATTTTACCGCACACTAGTCAGCTCAATCCGGAGCAAATGTTAAAATTGGCTATCACCACTTTTGAAAATGGTCTTTATCAATTTAATCGCTATAAATCCAAAGCCACAAGCTGTAGCATCACTGAAATTTTTTATGATATCAAAGCATCTCAAGACGCTATAACAGAAGCCATGGCCATTGTTGAAGGCATGAAATTATGCCAGGATTTAGCCAACACCCCTGCCAATGATTGTACCCCTATTGATTTAGAAACAACGGCTAAAAATTTGGCAAAAGATTTTCCTGATTTAAAATTTAAATCATTAGATGTGCCGGCCATGAAAGACTTAGGCATGAATACACTCTTATCGGTTGGTCAAGGTAGTGCCAATCCCCCAAGGTTGATTGAATTACACTATCAAAAAGGTGGAAACCAAAAACCTCTCATATTAATTGGAAAAGGGATTACCTTTGATTCGGGTGGCATCTGTTTAAAACCAGCCGACCCTATGTTTGAAATGAAATATGACATGATAGGTGCAGCGAGTGTTTTAGGTACGATGAAAGCGATTGCCATGCTTCAATTACCGATGAATGTTATCGGTATCATGGCTTGTGCTGAAAATATGCCTAGTAGCACGGCAACTCGTCCGGGTGATGTCGTCAAAAGCCACTTAGGCAAAACTGTAGAAATTATCAATACCGATGCCGAAGGTCGGTTGGTTTTAGCTGATGCTATTAGCTATTGCAAGCAATACAACCCCGAAGCCATTGTAGATATTGCAACACTCACTGGTGCGATTATCATCGCTTTAGGAGGTGTTTACACAGGTCTGATGTCTAATAATGAAAAACTCGTACAATCACTGATGAAAGCGAGTCAAATCGCACATGATAAAGTTTGGCAGCTTCCCTTAGATGATGAATATAAAGAGTTTTTATTTAGCCCTGTTGCAGACCTTGCCAATGCACACTTATCACGCGTTGCAGGAAGTATTACTGCTGCTCATTTTCTCAATGAATTTGCAGAAGCAACCCCTTGGGCACATTTAGACATAGCAGGTAGTGGCTGGGTATCTGGCAAAAATCGTCAAGCCACTGGCCGTCCTGTCAGTTTATTGATTGAATGGGTGAAAAATTATCATTATGACAAAAATTGATTTTTACATTTTATCTGATGCAAACAAACAAGCTGCCAACTTGTTTGTTTGTAAATTGATAGAAAAAGCATACCACTTAGGGCATCAAATCTTTGTTTATTGCCAATCTGAGGAAGATGCTTTTGAAATTGATGAATTACTATGGAGTTTTGAACCATGTAGCTTCATCCCTCATAATTTACAAGGGGAAGGCCCTCGCCAAAGACCTGCTATTCAAATCGGATATGGGCAAGATGCGCCAGGATATCAAGATATTTTAATTAATCTATCTCATCATGTTCCTAGTTTTTATGGGCAATTTAAAAGAGTATGTGAAATTATTCCTAATCAAGAAGAAATTAAACAACTAAAACGGCAATGTTTTCGTTATTACAAAGAACAAAAAAATGCCATTAAAACTCATGAAATCGCATAAAAAAACACCTTCCATTAGGAAGGTGTTAAAAAAAACTATCGATTATTTTTTATTGATTTTATGAATCAGATAAGGAATAGTACACCAACCCACAACTCCAGAAACAGCTAATAAAATACCTAAAATCATAAAAAAAACTTTTCCAAAACCCACCAAAGCTGCTAAAAATATTAAAATACCAATAATAATACGATGCAGTTTTTCATCATTTTCTAGATTACACTCTTTGATAAAATCCATTAATTATTCTCCTTTTGATGGTTGAATGGAATTCGTTTCAAAAAACGTCCGTGCTGCTAATAAATATTTTGTATATTCATGTTTAGGTTGATGAAGAATATCACCAATAGGGCCTTTCTCTACCATCACCCCATTCAATAACACACATACTTCATCTGCCAAATATGCCACCACATCTAAATCATGTGTAATTAAAATATAACTCAA
>DNMA01000035.1:0-1483 GCA_003489505.1 Legionellales bacterium
AAAATCCGGATCTCGGTAGTAATTTGGATGTTTATCGCCCAACCGTCCTTAAATTAAGACATTGACTCATAGATAAGCCTGCAATTCTTCAAGAAATAAGGCATGACAAAATTAATAATCAATAGACAAACCATAGCAGATTATTTTTTTTGGGTTGAATTCAAAATTTCTTGATAAATAGGGTCTAGTAATTTTTCTGTTTTGGTTCTAAAAATACTGTATTGAGTTAGATTAAAAACCAATTTGCGAATAAGGTCTTTAATCACATTGATCTTTTCATAAGAGCCTCGATGTGCTTGCAGAATTTCTTGATGTGGCGCTGTAATTTTATTGATGTATTCTTCGGTTAAAGGTGATTGTTGCCTTAACTGAATATAGACCGCCCAAATTGCTTTAGCGGCCTGAGGATACCCTCTATCTAAAAGTCGTTGACCTTGAGCCCTTAAATTCTCAATTGCTTGATGAAGAATACTATCCTCATTACACTTTGACATAGAATCTTTAATAGTTTGAACATTATCCAAGCTCAAATTAGAAATATACGGAGAAAACGCTTCTGGTGATAATGGGTATTTTGATAAAAAAGAAGTCAATTCATCAAAAGAACGAATCTGTATTTTATTCAATTCAAAAATCATATCCATATTTTTTAGAAAATCAGAACTTAAAATATCACTTAAATAACAAACATTATCATTGGATAAATTTAACCACTTTGTTTTTTGCTCTGCGGTCGAGGTCATCGTTGAATAAATCTCTACGATTCTGTCAGCCAAATGATTATCTTTTAAAGTCTTTTGAACATCCTCTTCAGTACATTTAGGATTGAATCGATAAAAAATTAAAACAGCTGCGATATTTTTTAAATCATAATCCTGACTTAAACAGGTTCTAATTCTTTTGGTTTCTAATAATGTCTTAATAGAATCGGGTAACTTCTTATATTCTAAAAGGGATAACAGTGAATCTAAATCCCGTTTTGGATGAAAAATTGTCCTGAGGCAGGCAATTTTATCATCAAAGAAATAAGATGGTGTTGTCACTACGCTTCCATCAACATAGCCATCATAACCTAAATCAAAGGGTTTATATAATCTTGTACCACAATTTGCTTTGTGACTTTGAGTTAAGTCACCTGAAATTGCCATCCCAAAATCAATTAAATGAATCTTACCCTGCTCATCTCGGCACACATTTGCAGGCTTTATATCCCGATGAGCATAACTTTTACCCGTTTTAGAGGCCTTACCTGTATGCAATTGACTCACTTCCAACAACAATTGAATGGCATAATCAAATCGTTCAGCAAAAGGTATATCAATACTAATTCGATTGAGGTAAACATTTAAGGGTTGTCCTCGATGAATTAGCCCTTGGTAAAATTTATGAACTGTTTTATTTTTTTTGTTTGGATAAATTCTTTGTAAGATTTTAGACTTCGCAAGACCTACATCTTCATTGACCGCTCCTTCTTGAATCGTGT
>DNMA01000035.1:1805-6492 GCA_003489505.1 Legionellales bacterium
GTTATCATCTTGTCTTAAAGTTTGACGCTTAATAATGATTTCTTCGCCAGCTTTTGATTTTGCAGTTTTGACCTTTCCAAAAGCGCCCGCACCAATGAACACATCTCGTCTGTAAATCTCATTTTCAAATTTAATATAGGAAAAAATTGACCCTTGTTTGCGACCACAATACATTTCCTGGGGATTATCTTTGAAATATTGTTCTGCATGAGGCCAATCCAGCTCGGCCAGTAAATTAATAATAGATTCAAATTCATTTTTTTGTAAATCTTCATTAATTGTTTTTAGAACTTCCTTAGGAGCCTTTCCTGACTGGATATAACGCCTTATATACTTAAAGCTATAATGTTTTTTAGGATATGTGCCAATATAGTTAATGATAGAATCTTTAATTAATTTTTTGAATATTTGCTTTGTTCTTTGGTAGAGTGAACTTTCATCTTTATTGTTCATCGAATCTTCATATCTATTTCCATAATTAAAGTATAGACAATGACTTGAGTTATGCTTTATCAATCGAAGAAAATACTTAACAAAAACCCCAATTTTGTCTATTATAAGTACTTTGTATTGATGTTTTTTTTCTTACTGGGGGCAGGATGAGTTTGTCTACTTTAACCGCGGTTAGTCCAATTGATGGACGCTACTACACTAAGACCTGTTCGCTGGGCAATTATTTTAGTGAATATGCTTTAATTTATTATCGGTTATTGGTTGAAATTCGCTGGTTAGAATCCTTGGCACAAAACCCACATATTGTGGAAGTTCCTGCGTTAACCGCTGATGAAAAAAAATATCTTCAAACCATTCTCAATGAGTTTAATGAAACTCAAGCACAAATTGTTAAAGATTTTGAACGACAAACCAATCATGATGTCAAAGCCGTTGAGTACTATCTACAAACAAAACTCACAGATTTACCCTCACTCGCAAAATTAAAGCCTTATATTCACTTTGCCTGCACCTCAGAAGATATTAATAACATTGCTTATGCCTTAATGCTCAAAGATGGCATATCCCATGTTATTCAACCTTGTATCGCTGAAATTATTGCTGGCATTACCTTACTGGGTAAAAAATATAGCGATGATGCCATGTTAGCTCGAACTCATGGTCAGCCTGCATCGCCTACCACCATGGGTAAAGAATTTATTAACTATGCTGCCCGACTCAAACGTCCAATGCAGCAATTGGCAGAAGTATTGATTCCAGCCAAATGTAATGGTGCTGTAGGTAACTACAATGCTCATATCGTGGCTTACCCTGAAGTGGATTGGCGTAAACACAGCTCTCAATTTGTTACCAGTCTAGGACTTTCATTTAATGCCTACACCACACAAATTGAACCCCATGATGGCATTGCTGAAATCAGTCATCTATTAATTCGTATCAATAATATCTTAATCGATTATGCCCAAGATGTTTGGCAATATATTTCTTTGGGCTATTTCACGCAAAAAACTGTTGCAGGTGAAGTGGGTTCATCGACCATGCCACACAAGGTCAATCCCATTGATTTTGAAAATGCCGAAGGTAATTTAGGTCTATCTAATGCGCTTTTTGAGCATTTTGCCAATAAGCTTACTAAATCCAGGCTACAAAGAGATTTATCTGATTCTACCGTTTTACGTAACTTAGGCTCTGCATTTGCCTATTCATTGATTGCATATCAATCTTTAGCCAAAGGCAATGAAAAACTCCAAATCAATAAAGCTTCCCTAGATTTGGACTTACAAGATCATTGGCATGTCATATCAGAAGCCATTCAAATGGTGATGCGACGACTGGGTGATGACAAAGCCTATGAAAAATTAAGAGATTTAACACGGGGTCAAAGCATTAATCAGCAGCAACTTCAAGACTTTATTGGCCAATTAGCAATTCCAGCTCAACACAAAGAACATCTCTTAAAGCTCACACCGCAAAATTATATTGGCTTGGCTAACTTACTTGTGAAGGCATTTACCTAATGAAAAACCAAAGTGGAACAAGCTTTGAATTTGATGTCTTGGTGATTGGTTCAGGCCTCGCCGGCATGCATTATGCTTTACAAATTCTCAATTTGCAGCCTAATTTGAGAATCGCTCTAGTCTGTAAAGCCCAAGCGGTTGAAGGCAATAGTCGTTATGCCCAAGGGGGGATTGCAGCAGTTGCCCAAGCACCTGACTCTTTAGAGCAACATATCAAAGATACATTAATTGCTGGCGATGGACTGAGCTATCAGCCCCATGTGGAATGTATTATTCATCAAGGTCCGCAAGCCATTCAAGACTTGATTGACTATCAAGTACCCTTTTCAAAAACAGCTGATGGACAATATTCACTGGCTCAAGAAGGTGGTCATAGTCAAAGAAGAATTTATAACTGTGGCGACCACACTGGTGAAAGTATCATCCAAAAGATTTATGAGCGAATCACCCAACATCCACAAATTAGAGTTTTTGAAAATCACTTAGCGGTTAATTTAATTGTACAAACACCACCCTATCGTATTGATATTCCAGGCGAAGTACTTGGCGCTTATATTCTAGATGAAAAAACCTTAAAAATTCATACCCTGCTGGCTAATATTGTTGTTTTAGCAACAGGTGGCTCAGGGAAGGTCTATCGTTACACCTCAAACCCAACCATTGCCACTGGCGATGGCGTGGCGATGGCATATCGAGCAGGTGCTCGAATCACCAATATGGAGTTTTATCAATTTCATCCCACTTTATTACACCACCCCAAAAGAAATGATTTTTTAATTTCAGAAGCAGTTCGCGGTGAAGGTGGCCTATTAAGAAATGCTGATACCCTCGAACGATTCATGACAAAATATGAGCCTAATCGTTTAGAGCTTGCTACTCGTGATATTGTGTCTCGTGCAATTTTTACAGAAATTGAAAATAGTCAAAAACCTTTTGTTTATTTAGATACTACACATTTATCCAAAGCATTTTTAAAAAAACATTTTCCACAAATTTTTGAGACGCTTTCATCCATTGGCCTTGATATGAGTCAAGATATGATACCTGTTGTGCCTGGCGCACATTATCAATGTGGCGGTGTCATGACAGACATTGATGGACGTACAGATATCAAAAGACTATTTGCCATTGGTGAAGTGGCATGCACAGGCTTACATGGTGCCAATCGTTTAGCCAGTAACTCTTTACTGGAAGCCGTGGTCATGGCCAGAAATGCAGCACATGCTTCCATTCGTGATGCCATGAAACCTGTGAAAAATCGCCAACAAATTCCGGCTTGGAAAAGCCCAACAGATTTTAATACCCGACGCGCCAGTCAAATCAATAGCCACTGGAAAAGTTTAAGAAATGAAATGACTGCCTATGCAGGCATTATTCGCACGCAGGAAGGTTTAGATGATTTATTACAGATGGTTAAAATTCGACGAAAAATCATCGAAAACTATTATTGGAACCATTTGATTACAACCGATTTAATTGAGTTAAGAAATATTATTTGTGTTGCTGAACTCATTGTGAGAAGCGCTTTAGCTAGAAAAGAGTCTCGAGGCGCACACTTTCGGGAAGATTTTCCCAATCAATTAAAAGAAGCCAAAAATAGTATGGATAGAATGATGTATCCAGAAAATCGCTTCATTTAATTGAATGAATTGTTAAAAGAAGGTGGAATGAAATGTTCAAATCCAATTTAAGCTATCAACCTGAGCAAACTGTTATTCAAATTACCAATGACATGACGATTTGCCAATCTGATTATCCTTTGGATTGGTATCAAACTGAGTTTATTCCTTATGCTGAGGAATATATGGCTTTACCAGACAGAAAGCTGACAACCATTATCGATTGGATGCGTCCTTATATTCAAAAAGCTCAAAATCACTTTGGAGATGAGCTCTTATTACTTGCACATTACTATATGGGTGGTGAGATTGTTCAACTCATCCAAGAATTTGGTGGTGTAATTGGCGATTCTTATCAATTGGCGCTAATGGCTGCCCGCCATCCTGAAAAAAAAGTCATTGTTGAATCAGCCGTTCATTTTATGGCTGAATCCATTAGTATTTTAGCTAATCCTGATCAAAATGTTTATATCACTAATCCTAAATCCGGTTGTACGATGGAGATGTTTGCCAAAGATTTTATGGTTGAACCTGCCATTGAACAACTCAATGCCCGTTACGGACACGACAACATTTTACCGGTTTGTTACATGAACACTTCAGGCCGCGTCAAAGCTTTGACTGGCGCCCAAGGTGGTGCTGTTTGCACCAGCTCGAATGTGAAACAAATTTTTCAATGGGCATTGTCTCAAAATAAAAAAATCTTATTTATACCCGATAGACATATGGGTGAGAATGTTGCACAGTGGCTTAATATCAAAGACTTAGCATACTGGCCCAAAGGTACTGAAGGTGCTCGCTATCGTTTAGATGAACAAAGCCCTAAGACTTTGAAACAATTTGATAAAGCCCAGCTGATTTTATTTGCCAGTGAATGTACAGTACACACCACCTATCAAGCAGAGCAATGCCAATACTGGCGAGAAAAAAATTATCATGTCATCTGTCACCCAGAATGCACCAACCTGGTGATGAATGCCAGTGATTCCCATGGTTCAACAGCCTTTATTTGGGACCAGGTTCTCAATGATAAAGCTCAAACCCAACATTATGCGGTTGCGACTGAAAACCACATGGTCAATTACCTTAAACAACAAG